>DASWOO010001262.1:0-2505 GCA_036404335.1 Kofleriaceae bacterium | reverse complement strand
GCTCGATCAGGCCGCCGGCGCCGACGGTGCCGCGCGCGGCGAGCTCGCGCAGGGCTTCGCGCAAGCCGGGCTGCCCCGACTGGAAGATCTCCGACGAGATCTGCTGAGGGGCGTCGCCACTACCGACGACGACATACACCGCCTGGCCCGGCCGCAGCTGGTGCGCCGCCGCGGTCATGACGTCGGCGGCCGACACGCGCTCGATGCCGTCGACGTAGCGATCGAAGTAGTCGAGCGGCAGGCCGTAGTACACCAGGCTGCGATACTGCCCGAGCGCGGCCTGCGCGGTCGCGAACCGGCCCGGCATGCCGAGGATCGCTCCGAGCTTCTCGCGCGCCAGCTCGTCGTCGCGGACCTGCGCGCGTCCCGACCACATGCCTTTGATCTCGCGATCGATCTCGAGGATCGAGGCCAGCGTGGCGTGCGCGGTGACCGGCGCCGACGCCGCGAACATCCCCGCGCCGCGGGTGTAGCTGAACTGGCCGCGCGCGCCGTAGGAGTATCCCTTGGCCTCGCGCAGGTTCATGTTGAGCCGGCTGGTGAAGCCGCCGCCCAGCACCGCGCCGAGCATCGCGGTCGCGAAGTACTGCGGTGACGCCCGGCCCGGGCCGAGCTGCAGGTACGACACCGTCGACTGGGTCGCGCCCGGCAGATCGACGAAGAAGATCCGGCCGGGCAGCGTGCGCGGCGCGGGCAGCGCGGGCGGCGCGGGCGGCGCGCCGGTCCAGCCGGCCAGGCCAGGGGCGTCGAAGCACGCGCGGATCCGGCGCTCGGTCAGATCGCCGACGACGAACAGCCGGGCGTGGCGCGGCCGCAGCCAGGTCGCGGCGAACGCGCGGCAGTCGTCGAGGGTGATCGCGGCGAGCGACGCCTCGGTCACCACCGTGCCGAACGGGTGCTCGGGGCCGTACAGCACGCGGCTCGAGATCCGGCTCGCCACGCTCGCCGGGCTGCCCTTGGCCTGGCGGACGCCCTCGATCCGCCGCGCGATCAGCCGGTCGAAGTCCGACCTGCGGAACCCCGGCGCGCGCAGGGTGTCGACCAGCAGCGCGAACGTCGCGTCGAGGTGCTGGCCGAGGCTCGACAGGGTCAGGCCGACCGAGTCGTCGGTCGCGTAGCCGCCGATGCTCGACGCCGTGTCCGCCAGCTGCTCGGTGTACGCGAGCTTGTCGAGCTGCTCGGTGCCCTCGGTCAGCATCGTCATGCACACGCTGGCCAGCCCCTCCTTGCCCGGCGGATCGACGACCGCGCCGCCGTCGAAGTTGAGGTCGAGCGAGACGATCGGCAGCGCGTGCTGCTCGACCAGGTAGGCCTTGATCCCGCGCGCCAGGCCGAACGCCTTGATCGGCGGCAGCCGGAACGCCCGGGGCTGGCCGGCCGCCGGTGGGTGCGCCCGGAACGCCTCGTCGGGGAACACCAGCGCCTGGGGCGCGGCCGGGGCTTGTGCGATCATGCCTGGCGATACATAGCGAGAACACGATTGACAGCGCCAGATCATCCGTAACAATCCGCCGGTGACCCATCGCAGGTTCGATCGGACAGCGCGGCTCCTCGGCGACGACGGCGTGGCCCGGCTGGCCGCGTCGACGGTGACGGTGCTCGGCGTCGGCGGCGTCGGCTCGTTCGCCGCCGAGGCGCTGGTCCGCAGCGGCGTGGGCCGGGTGATCCTCGTCGACTACGACCGGATCTGCGTGACCAACGTCAACCGCCAGCTGCACGCGCAGAAGGGCACGCTGGGCAAGCCCAAGGTCGCGGTGATGGCCGAGCGGCTGCGGCTGATCAACCCCGACGCGGTGATCGAGGCGCGCGGCGAGTTCTACGGCCCGGAGAATTCGGCGCGGCTGCTGACTCCCGAGCCGGACGTGGTCGTCGACGCGATCGACAACATGGCGGCCAAGATGCACCTGATCGCGACGTGCCTGCGCGACCGGCTGCGCTGCGTGTCGGCGATGGGCGCGGCGGCCCGGCTGGACCCGACGCAGGTCCGCACCGGTGACTTATCGGAGACCAAGGTCGATCCGTTCGCGCGCGAGCTGCGCCGGCTGCTGCGCAAGAAGCACGGCATCGACTGCACGCGGCCGGTCGGGGTGTGGGCGGTGTTCTCCGAGGAGGCGCCGATCGCGCCGCGGGCCCTGGCGTACGACGACGGCGCGTTCCGCTGCGTGTGCCCGGGCGGCGACAACGGGGTCAACGACTGCGAGCATCGCAACCGGGTCGAGGGCTCGGTGGCGTTCGTGCCGTCGGTGTTCGGCGCCGCGGCGGCGTCGCTCGCGGTCAAGCTGCTGTGCGGGCTGCCGCTGCCGAGGCCCGTGGGCGAGGCGCCGCGGCCGGTGCGGCCGAGCCGGCTCGCGCCGCTGCCGCCGAGCTGATGCGGCTCGCGATCCTGGCCTTGCTGGCGGCGTGCGGCGCGCCCGCCGATGGCACGCCGGCCGGGCTCGCCGCGTACTTGCGCTCCGTGGGCGATGCGCATGTGATCGATGGCTGGCGGCTGGATCGCGCGGCGTG
>DASWOO010001261.1:0-3133 GCA_036404335.1 Kofleriaceae bacterium | reverse complement strand
TGGGCGCGAGCTGCTCGAGCGCCTTGTACACCCGCGCCTGCTCCTGGCGGCGCTCGAGCGTGCGGTCCGGAGTCTCGGGCCGCTCGGTCAGGCTGGGATCGGCCGCCGCCGCGTCGAGGTCGGCCACGCCGATCGCCGCCGGCCGGCGCTTGCGCGTCCGGATCCGGCCCAGCGCGACGTTGACGCAGATCCGGTAGAGCCAGGTCGACAGCCGCGCGTCGCCGCGGAACCGCTCGAGGCCGCGGAACGCGATGACGAAGACCTCCTGGACGAGGTCGTCGAGGTCGGTGCGGTCGCCGAGCACGCGGTACAGGTTGCCGGCGACCTGCCGGCGGAACCGGTGATACAGCTCGTCGTGGGCCGCGCGATCCTCGGCCTTGCAGCGCGCGATCAGGTCGGCCTCGTCGGCGGGCCCGAGCGTGGCCAGCGGGCCGGTGGTATCGCGCTTCACTCGCGTCAGCATATCGTGGGCTTGCGTAAGTGACCGGTCACGCGCGCGGTGTTCACCGGATTCGTGTGGGGTGCCTGGCGTCGCGCTGCCGCGCGGCGACGCTCACCGCCGCGTGGGTAACACCACGAAATCTATGTCGCGGCCCAGCCCGCAGCGCAGCGCATCCTCGTCACCCTGCGCCTCGAACGTACATCCGGCCTCGTCCGCCGACGTGACCTTGCCCTGGTTGGGGAGCTGGACGACCACGCGCTGGCCGTCGAGCCGCCAGGTGCCCTTGAACTCGGTGTCGAACACCTGGCCCTCGCAGGTCGTCTTGACCTTGATCCGAATCTTGCGATCGCGGCTCGCCACCAGCCGGACCTCGGGGCGATCGCAGCTGGTGCCGCTCTGCTCCCACTGGCCGCCGAAGCCCATCAGGCGCTCGTAGGTCGTGGCCGGCTTGCGATCGAGGCCGACCGCGGCGCGGAACCTGGGATCGGCGCGCAGCCCGGCGAACGCCGGGTCGAACCGGGCCTCGACCTGCCACTCGACGGCGTCGGGCCGCTGGGCGGCGCCGAGTTTGCCGAGGCTCGCGATCGCCTCGGCGCCGCGCTTGGCCGCGGCGTCGAGCGCGGCCAGCCGGAACAGCGCCTCGGGCTGGCCGGGATCGAGCGCGATCACGGCCTGCCAGCCGGCGGCGGCCTTGGGCCTGGCGCGCGCCGCGGCCACGGCCTGGTCGACCTTGGGGTCGGCCTTCGCGTCGGGGATCCCGGGGGACACGGGAGTCACGGGCGGCGGCTCTGGCAGGATCGGCGCGGTCGCCTGCCCGAGATCGAACGCGACGACGTCGGTGACCTCGCGGCCGGCGCGCCGCACGTTGTAGGCGACGGCGACCCGATCGGCGTACTGGCTGGCGTACACGTCGATGACCTTGACGATCGGATCCGCCGCGTCCCACGCTACGACCGCACCGCCGGTCTTCTTGCTCACGGTGAGCGTCCGGCCCTCGGCCTGCGCGATGAACGCCGCGGCGCTGCCGCTCTGCACCGCGCCCGGCTTGATCGACAGCCGGGCCACGACGTCGGCGCCGACCTTGTCGCACTTCGGCGCGCCCGCCGCCTTGCCACCGGTGACCGCGATCGGCGCGCACACCCGATCCTGGTTGACCAGGTAGGGCCGGTCGACGCCCGAGAACCCGGTGAACGTATCGGCGTGGGCGAGCCCGGCGAACGCGAGGATCGCCAGGCCGGGTGCGGTGCTGCGCATCGACATTCCCGACGTGATAGCGCGACTTTGATTCACGTGCCCACGCCTGCGCGCCAGCGTCGCCAGATCGGGTACCTTGTACCTCGTGCGCGGCGTCCTGACCCGAGCGAGTGCGGCGATCGATCGCGGGGTCGTGCGCTTCATGGAGCGGCGCATGATCGGCCGCGCCGCGCCGCGCGCCGAGCCCCGCGATCACGAGGATCGCCGCGCCCAGCTCGTCGAGCTCGCCGCCGCATACGCCGACGGCACGCTCGGCATCCCGAGCCGGTTCTTCCCCGCGCCCGACGAGCCCACCGTCCGGGTCAGCCCGCTCGGCGAAGGCCCGCTCGCGACCCAGGTGGTCGATCTCAGCTATCCGTCGGAGTATCAGCCGTTCCTGCCGGCCGCGCGCGACCTGCACCTGCGCGCGACCGCGAACCTGACCGCGCATGCCCGGTGGTGGACCTCCGGCCGCGGCCGGCCGACGATCGTCCTGCTCCACGGCTGGGGCGGCGGCAACCACTGGGTGACCGAGCGCGCGTTCGGCGTCGGCTACTGGCTGCGCCACGGCTACGACGTCGCGGCGTTCGTCCTGCCCTACCACGGCGCGCGCACGCCGGGGACCGGCGCCATGCGGACGCTGAGCTCCGGCTCGCTGTTTCCGAGCATCCACCCGATGCGGACCAACGAGGCGTTCGGCCAGGCGATCCATGACCTGCGCGGCCTGGCCAAGTTCCTGCGCGGCCGCGGCGCCGGGGCGATCGGCGCGCTCGGCATGAGCCTGGGCGGCTACACCACCGCGTTGTGGGCGAGCGTCGCCGGCGCGGGCGACGACGGCGGCGTCGACTTCGCCGTCGCGATGATCCCGGCGGTGTCGATGGCCCGCGTGATGTGGCGGCTCGGCGAGCACACCGCCGAGCGCCAGCGCGCCGAGCGCGACGGCATCACCGAGGATCTGCTCGCCGACGCGTTCGCGGTCCACACGCCGACCACCCGGCCGCCGCGGATCCCGGCCGAGGCGCGGTTCGTGATCGCCGGCAAGGGCGACCGCATCACCGGGCCGGATCAGGCCGAGGTGCTCGCCGCGCACTGGGGCGTCGACGTCCGCTGGTTCGACGGCGGCCACCTCGCGCAGCTCGGCCGCGGCGGCGCGATCCGCGAGGTCCGCCGCCAGCTCGGTCAGCTCGGGCTCACCGGCCGCACGCCGCGGATGCCCAGGCGATAGTCATCCCGGTGACCAACCGATGAAAGCACACGCAAGCTTTGGCGAGGCGATCGCCGCCGGTCCGCTGCTGCTCGACGGCGCGATGGGCTCCCTGCTCTACGAGCGCGGCGTGCTGCACACCCGCAGCTACGACGAGCTCAACCTGTCGCAGCCGGAGCTGATCCGCACCGTCCACGCCGACTACGTCGCAGCCGGCGCCGACGTGATCGAGTCCAACACGTTCGGCGCCAACC
>DASWOO010001260.1:0-4027 GCA_036404335.1 Kofleriaceae bacterium | reverse complement strand
GGCGGCAGGGCGTCGATCGTGGCGGCGAGCTGGGCGCGCAGGGCGTCCATTCCGGAGCCGGCCCCCGCGCCGGGCCCTGCTCCGGTGCGGGTCGAGCACGGGACGATCGGCGCGTCGGCGAGGAACGTGCCCGCCACCGTGGCGCGCAGCTCGGCCTCGACCAGCGCCAGCCAGTCGTCGTCGACCAGGTCGCGCTTGGTCACGACGATCAGGCCGCGCCGGACGCCGAGCAGCTGGCAGATGTCGAGGTGCTCGCGGGTCTGCGGCATGACGCCCTCGTCGGCCGCGACCACGAGCATGACCAGATCCAGGCCGGTCGCGCCGGCGACCATCGACTTGACGAACCGCTCGTGGCCCGGGACGTCGACCACGGCGATCCGCCGGTCACCGAGGTCGAGCCGGGCGAAGCCGAGCTCGGTCGTGATGCCGCGCGCCTTCTCGACCGGCAGGCGATCGGTGTCGATCCCGGTCAGCGCGCGGACCAGCGAGGTCTTGCCGTGATCGATGTGTCCGGCCGTGCCCAGGACGATCGGGTGCGCCGCGGTCACGACACGTCGGGCGGCAGCTCGTCGTCGGGCGGGGGCGGGACCGGCTCGATCGCCGAGGCCCACAGGCTGTCGCGCAGCTGGCGCAGCGCGGCCGAGCTCGCGCGGATCTGCTGGATCTGCGCGGTGGTCGCCGACTTGAGCTCTGCGACGTTGCCGGAGCGCTCGCGGCGCTCGAGCATCGTCCGGTCGAGGATCTCGCTGATGCCCTTGTACAAGGTGTTGCCGGCGTTCGACACGAACTCCGACAGCCGCTTGGCGAAGTCGTCGATGCACTTGTCGAAGTGCGGCTTCATCGCCTCGGCCGCCTTGTGCACCGCCGCCGGCACCCGCTCCTTGGCCTGGACCCGGATGTCGCCGGAGATCTTCGACTTGAGCACGATCGCCAGGATCGGCGCCGCCAGGGTCAAGAGGCCGCCGGCCAGCGCGTTGACGAAGAACATCACCGTGGTGCCGAGCGCACCGACCGCGTAGATCCCGACGTCGTAGCCGAAGCTATCGACGGTGATCTCGACCGCGGTGTCGTCGGGGCCGAGCCGCTCGGCGAGCAGCGCCGCCGCGTTGGTCACGTTCTCGTTGGTGATCGCGATGACCTCCTCGGCGAGGTGCTCGAGCATCGCCGCGAGCCGCGTGCCCTCGAGCTCGGCCCAGTCCTTGAACTTGTCCTCGATGAACTGCGGCAGGTACGCCTTGATGTCGTTGGCGTCGACCGCGTCGATCTGCGCCGGCAACGCATGGACGAACGCCTTGGCGAACGCCTCGAGGTCGAGCGAGATCTGGTTCTTGATCGACTCGGCGTCGGCGTCGATCCGGATGTGCAGCTCGTCGAGCTTGCGCTTCGAGGTGTCGAGCTGCTCGCGGACCTGCGAGATCCGCTGCTCGAGCTCGCCGAGGTCCATGTCGTACGCCCGCATCCGCACGCCGAGGTTGTTCTCGAGGTACATCGCGGTCCGCGCGGCGTCGGCCGCGGCGTTGTCGAGGATGACCTGGGCGCGGTCGCGCGCGAGGAACCGCTCGAGGTGCGCGATCAGCTCGGGCATGCCGCTGGTCGGGTCCTTGGTCTTGGCCCAGTCCTTGGCGGACAGCGCGAAGATCGTCGGCTCGGGCATCATCTTGCCCAGGCCCTCCGTCACATAGTCGAGCACGGCGGCGCGCTCGTCGGCCGAGAGCATGTCGACCTTGCCGAGCACGAAGATCAGCCGGTCGCGGGCGCTCTCGAGCACGCGGCTGCGCAGGAACTCGCGCTCGCTGTCCTTGAGCGCCTGGCCGGCGTCGAGCAGGAACACGACGGCGTCGGCGCGCGGCACGTAGCCGTAGGTGACCTCGGCGCGCTGCTCGTTGAGATCGTTGACGCCCGGGGTGTCGACCAGCACGACCTGGTTCTTGAGCAGCTCGCTGGGATAGCCGAGCTCGACGTACGCGACCTCGTTGGCGTGGCCGCCCGCCACGGTGACCCACTCCTTGAGCTGGTGCGGGTCGAGCGCCCTGGCCTCGCCCGAGGTCAGGACCACGCGCGCCGAGGGCTGCTCGGCCCAGACCACGTGGTTGATCGAGGCGGTGGTCGGCGTGATCCCGGTCGGCAGGATGTCGCTGCCGAGCAGCGAGTTCACGAACGTCGACTTGCCGTGGTTGAACTCGCCGAGCACGACGAGGTGGAACCGCTCGGACTCGAGCTTGGGGATCCGGGTGGTGCGGATGTCGCGCGCGAGGGTCACCATGCCGACCGCGTCGGCGAGCTCCGCGAGCTGGCGGAACCGGTCGACGATCTCGCGCTTGGCTTGCTTGTGATGTTCGAGGAGGATCATGGTCGCGGCTCCTACAGCACGCTGATCAGGTCGGCGACCTGCTTGTCGATGTCGGGGAGGCTGGGCTTGCCGGTCGGATCTTGACCGGTCGCCTGGGCGTAGAGCGCGGAGCCGGCGAACAGCCGCAGCGCCTGCACCCGCTTGGGCACGTTGGGGTGGCTGCGAAACAGCTCGCCGTAGCGGCCGAAGCCGCGCTGCTGATCGGGCATCGTCTTCAGGTACTCCTCCGCGGAGAACGCCGCGCCCTTGTCGACGCCGAGCTCGAGCTGGACGAGGCTCTGCAGGGCCTTGTCGAGATCCCTGACCGCGAGCAGCGCCGCGCGATCGCCGGTGATCTCGGCGCGGCGGGACCACGCCTGCAGCGCGATGATCGCCGGCTGCACGGCCCAGCGGACGTAGAACGCCGCCGACCGCGTCAGGTAGTGCAGCGCGGTGGCGTAGAAGATCGTGCCGTTCTGGATGTGGGCCAGCTCGTGGCCGATCGCGGCGACCAGCTGGGTGTCGTCGAGCTGCTCGGCGAGCTTGAGGTTGACGATGAGGTGCGGCGCGTCGTCGGTGCCGAGCGCCTTGACCTGGATCGATTCGGACGGCGCGGCGAACACCGGCGGGACCCGGACGTGCAGCGCGGCGCCCGCCGCCTTGGCCGCGAGGAACACCCGCGGGTACTGCTGATCGGTGACCTTGACCGCGGCGCCGAGCAGCTCGGTGCGGGCGCTGTCGCGCCACAGCCGGGTCGTGGCCTCGAGCGCCATCGTCACCGGGCGGGCGAAGTTCAGGGTGCGGCGGAACTTGCGCTCGCCGGCAAACGCGTAGGCCGCGCCTTCGCGCAGTTGTTGCTCGAGGGTGCCACGCCGCACCGCGATCCATTTCGCGAAGTCGAAGTCGACGCCTACCGACATGCCGTCAGTATAGCGAGCGAATCCGACTAAGCGACTGCGCGGCGCAGGCGAACGCGCCGCCGGGCGATCGCGAGGAAGCCGAGGCCGAGCAGCACGGCGAACCACAGCGTCGCGAGCCGGGTCAGCAGCGTCGCGTCGAGCGCCGTCGACCGGTCGAGCCGGGCGGACCCGCTCACCAGGAACATGGTCATGGCGCCCTCGGTGACACCTAGCCCACCGGGCAGGAACGACAGCGCGCCGGCGATCGTCGTCGCGGCATAGATCACCATGGCCTGGCCGAGCTCGACGTGCGCGCCGGGGAACGCGTTGACGATCAGCGAGAACCCGACGCACTCGCACGCCCAGGCCGGCACCGCCAGGCCGGTCGCGGCGAGCAGCAGCGGCGGCCGGCACAGCACGGCCAGGTTGGCGTACAGGTCGAGCAGCGGCCCGCGGAACCGGCGCAGGATCCGCGGCTGGGTCGCCAGCTCGACCAGCGCGCGGGTCGGCTTGGGCCACGCGAGCAGGACCAGGCCGCCGGCGATGATCAGGCCGGCGCCGACCACGAGGGTCCGGGCGATGCCGTACGCGGCGACGCCGATCACGGCCAGGACCAGCAGCGCGAGCAGGTCGGTGACCCGCTCGGCGATCACGATCGGCGCGGTCCGGGTGGCCGGCACGTCGTGCAGCGCGCGCAGCAGGTAGCTCTTGACCAGCTCGCCGATCTTGCCCGGGGTGATCGCCAGTGACAGGCCGGCGCCGAACACCAGCGCGCTGTCCCCTCGGGGCACATGGACGT
>DASWOO010001259.1:0-3104 GCA_036404335.1 Kofleriaceae bacterium | reverse complement strand
GCGGCCAGCGGCGAAGATCCGGACGACGCGCTGCCGGTCGAGCGTCAGCGCGCCCGGGTCCGGCTGCGCAGCGGCGCCCAGCTCGAGGGCGAGCTGCGGTGGACCGCCGCCGAGGGCGGGCGCCGGACCGCCGACTACATCAACGACAGCGCCGCGTTCCTCGTGGTCCACGCCGCCGACGCCAGCTACTACGTGCGCAAGGCCGAGGTTGGCTACGTCGAGGAGCTATGACGTCGATCGCCGCCCTCCTCCGGTTCGCGGTCCAGCAGGGCGCGTCCGATCTGCACCTGTCGGCCGGCGAGCCGCCGATGATGCGCGTGCACGGCGACATGTTCCGGGTCGACCTGCCCGCGCTGACGCCGGAGGATACCCACCGGCTGGTGTTCGACGTGATGTCCGACGCGCAGCGCAAAACGTTCCAGGACAAGCTGGAGTGCGACTTCGCGTTCCCGCTCGATGACAAGCTGCGCTTCCGGGTCAACGTGTTCGTGCAGAACCGCGGCGAGGCGGCGGTGTTCCGCACGATCCCGTCGAAGATCCCGCGGTTCGACGACCTCGGCCTGCCGCCGGTGGTCCGCCAGCTGTGCGACGAGGAGAAGGGCCTGGTGCTGGTCACCGGGCCGACCGGCAGCGGCAAGTCGACGACGCTGGCCGCGATGATCGACTACCTCAACGAGACCATGGCCGGTCACATCCTGACGCTCGAGGATCCGATCGAGTTCGTCCACGCGCCCAAGCGGTCGATGGTCAACCAGCGCGAGATCGGCACGCAGAGCCAGTCGTTCGCCGCGGCGCTGCGCAGCGCGCTGCGCGAGGATCCCGACGTCATCCTGGTCGGCGAGCTGCGCGATCTCGAGACCACGTCGCTCGCGCTGACCGCGGCCGAGACCGGCCACCTGGTGCTGGCGACCGTGCACACGTCGAGCGCGCCGAAGACGGTCGACCGCGTCGTCGACATCTTCCCGCCGGGCCAGCAGGCCCAGATCCGCACGATGCTGTCGGAGTCGCTGCTCGGCGTGATCACCCAGATGCTGCTGCACAAGGTCGGCGGCGGCCGGGCGGCCGCGCTCGAGATCCTCGTCGGCACCGCGGCGGTGCGCAACCTGATCCGCGAGGCCAAGACCCACCAGATCCCGTCGGCGATGCAGGTCGGCGGCAAGGCCGGCATGCAGACCATGGAGGCGGCCGTGCTCCAGCTGCTGAACCGCGGCGTGGTCACGCTCGACGAGATCCGCACCCGGATGCCCGACACCGCGGCGCTCCTCGAGCGCCAGGCCGCGGGCGCGGCGCGAGGAGCCGGCGCGTGAGCGGCGCCGAGGCCGAGTGGAGCCCGGTGCTGCGCTCACTGCTCGACCACATGCTCAAGGTCGAGGCGTCGGATCTGTACGTCACCGCCGGCAGCCCGCCGGTGTTCCGGATCGATGGCGTTGGCTATCCGGCGAAGAACCCGTTCACCGCGGACCAGGTCGCGGTCATGGCCGAGTCGCTGCTCTCGCCCGCGCAGCGCGACGAGTTCCGCCGCACGCTCGAGCTGAACCTGGCGCTCGCGCTGGCCAGCGGCGGCCGGTTCCGCGCCAACCTGTTTCGCCAGCGCGGCGCGGTCGGCATGGTGATCCGCCTGGTCCGCACCGTGATCCGGCCGCTCGCCGAGCTGGGTCACCCGCCGGTCCTGGCCGACGTCATGCGCAGCAAGCGCGGCCTCGTGCTCGTCGTCGGCGGAACCGGCAGCGGCAAGTCGACCACGCTGGCCGCGATGATCGATCACCGCAACCGGGTCGAGACCGGCCACATCATCACGGTCGAGGATCCGGTCGAGTTCATCCACGGCCACCAGCAGTGCGTGACCAGCCAGCGCGAGGTCGGCATCGACACCCTGAGCTACGAGAACGCACTGCGCAACGCGATGCGCGAGGCGCCCAACGTCATCATGATCGGCGAGATCCGCGACCGCGAGACGATGCAGCAGGCGATCGCCTATGCCGAAACGGGGCATCTTTGCCTGTCCACGCTGCACGCGAACAACGCGAACCAGACGCTCGACCGCATTCTCAATTTCTTTCCCGATACCGCGCGGCATCAGTTGCTGATCGACCTGTCGCTCAATTTGAAAGCGGTGGTTTCGCAGCGCCTGCTGCACGCCGTCGACGGCACGCGCGTGCCCGCCGTCGAACTGATGCTGGTGACCGCCTATATTTCCGACCTGATCGAGAAGGGCGAGATCGCGACCATCCGCGAGGCGATGAAGCAGAAGAGCGAAGTCGGCATGCAGACCTTCGATCAGGCGCTCTATACGCTCTACGCGGCCGGCACGATCGGCTATGCCGAAGCGCTCGAGCATGCCGATTCGCGCACCGACCTCGCCCTGCAGATCCGCCTGCAGGGACCGCCGCCGCACGAACGGGCGCGCGGCGTCATCGACGGCCCGGATGCGCCGCTGGCGTTGCAGCTCGGGCGCTAGCGCGGCGCGCGTTTCGTCGCGCGCGTCAGAAGGTATAGGTGAATCCGATCGAGGCCAGGTTCGCGTCCGTCTGGCCACCGGTCAGATCGCCGCCGAGCTGGGTATAGCGCGCCCACTCGGCGCGCACGCCGAGGTGCTGCGTGAAATCGTAGCTCGCGCCGATCGCGTAGCTCGGCTTCGTGCTGCTCTTGTGCTGGCGTTCGGCGCCCTCGATCAGTTCGACCGAGCCGGTCGCGGCATAGCGCGTACGGGTGCGCGCGGAGAACAGGCCGGCACGGCCGTACAGCGCGAAGCGTTCGCCGATCGGCAGGCGTCCGACCACGCTCAGCTCGCCGCCCTTGATGCTCGGCTTGCCGCTCAGCGAACCGCCCGGATCGACGTTCGTGCGAAAGCGGAAGCTGCCGAGGTCGACGTAGGCCGCCTCGACGCCGAGGTAGGGCAGGAACAGATAGCCGGCGTAGGCGCGGTAGGCCGTAGCGGTGTCGCTGCTGGTGGTGCTCGCGCTGTCGAAGCCGAGGTCGAGGAACGGGTCGGAAATCCGGTTGCGCTCGACCGAGATGTCCGAACGCCCGAGGCTTGCGCCGGCATACAACTGGGCGTGGGCGGGAACCGCCGCTGCGAGAACAAGTGCGGCCAGCGCGAGTCG
>DASWOO010001258.1:0-3795 GCA_036404335.1 Kofleriaceae bacterium | reverse complement strand
GGTACAGCATGACGCCGAACGCGTACAGATCGGTCCGGTGGTCGACCGGCCGGCCCATCGCCTGCTCGGGCGACATGTACGCCGGCGTGCCGATCGGCTTGCCGGTCGCGGTCAGCTGGGCATCCTCGTCGAGCGACTTGGCGATGCCGAAGTCGAGCACCTTGACGAAGTCGCGCTCGCCGTACGCGTCGAGCAGCATCACGTTGTCCGGCTTGAGATCGCGGTGCACGACGCCGTGCGCGTGGACCGCGCCCAGCGCGTTGGCGACCTGCCGGCCGATCCGGACAATCCGCGGCAGCGCGAGCGGGCCGGTGCGATCGAGCACGCGGCCGAGCGCCTCGCCCGGCAGCAGCTCCATCACCAGGTAGAGCTGGCCGCCGTCCTCGCCCACGTCGTACAGCCGGATCGTGTTGGGGTGCTCGATCCGCGCGGTGACCATCATCTCGCGCTGGAACCGCGCGACGTGCTCGGGCCGAAGGCCGATCTCGGGGCGGATCAACTTGAGCGCCACCATCCGGTTCATCGCCGGCTGGAGCGCCTGGTACACGGCGCCCATCCCGCCGGAGCCCAGGGCTCGGACGATCTGGTACTTGCCGCCGGCGACGAGCTGGCCGACGAGCCCCGTGTCGGTCTGGTCGAGCGTCGGCGCGTTGCCCAGGGGGTTGCCCGCACGATCTTGCCCCACGCCCGGACCATCGCACATCGTGGCCCGCGTCATGCTAGGTTCCGCTCGATCATGAGCAAGCCCGATCTCGCGACGCTGGCGATCAACACGCTCCGCACTCTCTCGATCGATACCGTGCAGAAGGCCGACTCGGGGCACCCCGGTCTGCCGCTCGGTTGCTCGCCGATGGCCTACGTGCTGTGGCAGCGCCACCTGAAGCACGATCCGAGCGCGCCAACCTGGTTCGATCGCGATCGCTTCGTGCTGTCGGCCGGACACGGCTCGGCGCTGCTCTACTCGCTGCTGCACCTGACCGGCTACGACCTCAAGCTCGACGAGCTCAAGCAGTTCCGTCAGTGGGGCAGCCGGACGCCGGGTCACCCGGAGTGGCACGACACGCCGGGCGTCGAGGCCACGACCGGCCCGCTCGGCCAGGGCGCGGCCAACGCGGTCGGCATGGCGATCGCCGAGCGGTTCCTCGCAAACCTGTACAACCGCCCGGGCCACGAGATCATCGATCACCAGACCTACGCGCTGGTGTCCGACGGCGACATGATGGAGGGCGTGGTGTCGGAGGCGTCGAGCATCGCGGGCCACCTGGGCCTGGGCAAGCTGCTGTTCCTCTACGACGCCAACCAGATCACGCTCGACGGCCCGCTGTCGGACACGATGGACGAGGACGTCGGCCAGCGCTACGAGGCGTACGGCTGGCACGTTCAGCACATCCAGGACGGGGACCACGATCTCGACGGCCTGGACAAGGCGATCCACGCCGCCAAGGCCGTGACCGACAAGCCGTCGATCATCATCATCAAGACGACGATCGGCTTCGGCTCGCCGAAAAAGGCCGGCAAGAACACGGCGCACGGCTCGCCGCTCGGCGAGGAAGAGGTCGCCGCGACCAAGAAGGCGCTCGGCTGGGATCCCGAGGCCAAGTTCCTGGTGCCCGACGAGGTCCGCGCGCACATGGCCGAGGGCGGCAAGCGCGGCGCCGAGGCCCACACTGCGTGGGAAGCGAAGATGACGGCATACCGCGCGGCGCACCCGGACCTGGCGGCGGAGCTCGACACGGCGATCAAGGGCGAGCTGCCGGCCGGCTGGGATCAGGACCTGCCGTCGGCCAAGCCCGGCGACAAGCCGGCCGCGACCCGCAGCTCGGGCGGCAAGGTGATGATCGCGCTCGCGGCCAAGATCCCGTGGCTGTTCGGCGGCGACGCCGACCTCGGCGGCTCGACCAAGACGATCGTGCCCGGCGGCAACTACGTGAAGGCCGGCGAGGGCAAGAACCTCCGCTTCGGCATCCGCGAGCACGGCATGGGCGCGATCGGCAACGGCATGGTCTATCACGGCGGTGTCCGCACCTTCGTGGCGACGTTCTTTGCGTTCAGCGACTACATGCGGCCGCCGGTCCGGCTCGCGGCGCTGTCGAAGCTGCCGGCGATCTTCGTGTGGACCCACGACTCGGTGGGCCTGGGCGAGGACGGCCCGACCCACCAGCCGGTCGAGCACCTGATGGCGCTGCGCGCCATGGTGAACCTGTGCGTGTACCGGCCTTGCGACGCCAACGAGACCGCGGCCGGCTGGCGCCACGCGCTGGGCAAGGCCCACGGCCCGACCGCGCTGGTGCTGTCGCGCCAGGATCTGCCGGTCGTCACCCAGCCCGGCGCGCCGGGCGCCGAGCGCGGCGGCTACGTGCTCGCCGACGGCAACGACGCGATCATCATCGCGACGGGCTCCGAGGTCTGGGTCGCGCTCGCCGCGCGCGACGAGCTGGCCAAGCACAACGTCGCCGCCCGCGTGGTGTCGATGCCGTGCTGGGAGCTGTTCGCGAGCCAGCCGCAGGCGTACCGCGAGCAGGTGCTGCCGCCGGCGCAGTATCGCCGGGTGTCGATCGAGGCCGGCGTCACGTTCGGCTGGCGCGAGCACATCGGCGATCGCGGCATGGCGATCGGCATCGACCGCTACGGCGCGTCGGCGCCGGGCGAGCTCGTGCTCGAGAAGCTGGGGATCACCTCGGCGGCCGTGGTCGAGGCGGTCCAGCGCATCAAGTGACCGGCGTTCCCTAGCCCGCGGGCGGGCGGAGCTTGAAGCGCTGGATCTTGCCGGTGGCGGTCTTGGGTAGCTCGGGGACGAGCTCGATCCAGCGCGGATACTTGAACGGGGCGAGCGCGGTCTTGACGAAGGCCTGGAGCGCGGGGATGAGGTCGGGCGAGGTCGACGCGGGGTCGCGGAGCACGACGAAGGCCTTGGGCTTGGTGAGGCCGTCGGCGTCCTCGGCGCCGACCACGGCGGCCTCGAGCACGGCCGGGTGGGCGGCGAGCGCGGACTCGACCTCGAAGGGCGAGACCCAGATGCCGCCGACCTTGAGCATGTCGTCCGCGCGGCCGCTGTAGGTCCAGGTGCCGTCGGCGTGGCGGGTGTAGCGGTCGCCGGTCCGGGTCCACGGGCCGTGGAACGCGGCGAGGCTGCGGCTGCGATCGTTCCAGTAGGCGATGCAGCACGACGGGCCGCGGACCCACAGCGCGCCCTCGGTGTCCCCGGCGGCATCGGCGGCGGCATCGGCGGCAGATGTCGGGGGCAGCGGGGTGCGGTCGTCGTCGCCGCGCAGCTCGAGGTCGTAGCCGGGCACCGGGCGGCCGGTGGTGCCATAGCGCAGGTCGCCGGGGCGGTTGCTGAGGAAGATGTGCAGCATCTCGGTCGAGCCGATGCCGTCGAGGATGTCGCTGGCCATGCGCTCGCGCCAGCGCTCGCCGATGTGGCGGGGCAGGGCCTCGCCGGCCGAGGTCGAGACCCGCAGCCGCGGCGAGGTCGTCGCCGGCGACAGTCCGGGGTCGGCGAGCAGCGACGCGAACAGGGTCGGAACGCCGCCGAAGATCGTCGGCTGGTGGCGGCGCAGCACGCGGGTGACGGTGGCCGGGGACGGCCGGTCGGCGCACAGGACCGACGTCGCGCCGACCGCGAGCGGGAAGGTCAGCGCGTTGCCCAGGCCGTAGGCGAAGAATAGCTTTGCCGCCGAGTACACGACGTCGTCGGGCTCGATCCCGAGGATCGGCCGGGCGTAGAGCGCCACGGTCCACATCAGGCTGCCGTGCAGGTGCATCGCGCCCTTGGCCTTACCGGTCGAGCCCGAC
>DASWOO010001257.1:0-4297 GCA_036404335.1 Kofleriaceae bacterium | reverse complement strand
GCTTGCCCGGCTTGGGCTCGATCGTGATCGTCGCGGTCGGCTTCGATGCGTCGCGCTTGGCGTCCGCCGGCGTGGTCAGGTCGATCAGCGTCACCGCGCCGACCAGCCGCGCCACCGCCGCCTCGTCGAGGGTCTCGCCCTTGTCGAGCGCGATCGGCGCGCCGGCGATCTTCGCGGTCCAGCGCGCGTCGACCCTGGCCAGCTCGATCGCCTTGCCGGCGGCGCCCTGGATCGACACCTTGACGACCTCGTCGGTCGGCAGCTTGACGTAGCCGGTGTCGAGCCACGCCCGCGGCTCGGCGCCGATCAGCGCCGCAGAGATCCCGGACACGGCGTAGACCTGGTCCTCGCCGCCGAGCCGGACCGCGGTGCGCCGGATCCCGGCCGGGCCGCCGATGTACAGCGTCGTGTCCTTGCCGCCGGCCGTGATCACGACCTTGCGCTCGAAGTCATCGTCGGCGACGTGCAGCTGCTTGTGGCGGCTGGCCTGGGTCGCGATCGGGTCGCCCGCGGTCAGCTTGGCGATCGGCGACAGCGCGTCGCTGACCTTGGCGGCGTCGACCGGGTAGTCGTAGCCCGAGGCCAGCACCCAGCTGGCGTCGTGCTTGACCAGATCGATCGGCGTGCCTGCCGCGCTGGACACCTGGACGCGCGTGACCTGGGCGGCGTCCAGCCCGCTGAACAGCGGCCGCTCCTTGCGCGCGACGTTGCCATCGCCGCGGGTCAGCACGATCACCGCGAGCACGATCTGCACGGCCAGCACGCCGATCAGGATCTTGTGGAACCGGGTCAGCATCTCAGGCGTCCTTTCCGATCGCGATCGGCCGCACCGCGCGCCGCCGCAGCCACGCGAGGCCGACCACCAGCGCAAGGCCGACGATCGCGATCACGATGTTGATCAGCCGCCAGCCGCCAGCCGCGTCCGGGTCGATGGTCAGCGCGCGGCTCGCCGCGGTCCGCGACCGGATCGACAGTAGATCGGTATCCGCCAGCGACCAGTCGACCGCGTTGTGCACCAGCTCGACGTTCGAGCGGGTCAGCTCGGAGTCGAGCTGCTGGACCAGGTCCGAGGCGAACGCCGACGAGCCGAACACCACCAGCCGGGTGTCCGGCGGCGAGTGCGCGAGGAGCCGCGCCGCGGCCGCGTCCTGGGGGCTGGCGCCGGGCTTGCTCTGCTTGTCCGGCGGCTTTGCCACGCTGCTGGTGAACCCGCCAGTGACCGCGACCGCGAGCACCTCGGGGCCCGGCTTCTGCTTGGGGTCGGTCGGGTTCGGCCCCGGGAACCCGCTGTCGGGGTACTTTTGCAGATCAGGCCCGACGTTGGTCGACGCGGTCAGCCACGCGCCGGCCGACGATGACAGCAGCGCCTCGACCTCGTGCGCGTCGTCGCCCGCCTTGGCCTTGGCGTCGATCGGCGAGGCCCAGTGCAGGACCGCGCCGGCCAGGCCGCTGGTGATCACGCTCGTCGACGACACCTGGTCGCCGGTGACCTTGACGAAGAACGGGTACGGCAGCTGGTGCAGCTCCTGGATCACCATGCCGTTGCCGACGTCGCGATCCTCGGGCAGCGGCAGCGAGTCGTTCTTGCTGTCCATCACCAGGTCATCGCCGAGCGTGACGCCCCACTTGTCGAGCAGGGCCTCGAGCCCGGTCGTGACCTTCTCGACCGAGATCCCGCCGGGCCCGCCGCCCATCGCCAGCCGGTAGCGGCCGGCGAGCAGCACGACCGCGCCGCCGCGCATCACGAACTGATCGAGGTTCTGCGCCGCCTTGGCGTCGAGCGCCGACGGACCGGCGACGACCAGCGCCTCGACGTCCTCGGGCACCGGCGCGCTCAGCTGCACGTCGCGCACGTCGTAGCTCGACGCCAGCGCCTGGCGCAGCGCCTTGAACGACTGCGGCGGCGGCAGCTGCTGCGGCGGCATGCCCGGCATCTCCGCCTGCGGCGGGCCCGCCGGGGGCGACCACAGGCCGACGACCCGCGTGAAGCCCGGCGCCGCGCGCTTGAGCCCATCGGTGATCGCGGTCTTGAGCTCGGCCTCGCCCAGGCTCTGCGCCAGCGGCAGGCGGACCGCGCGCGAGCCGAGCTGCAGCATCAGCTGGAAGTAATAGACCTCGCCCGACATCAGATCCCGGAACGGCCGCACGCCGTACTTGGTGAACAGCTCGCGCGCCTCGTCCTCGGTCTTGGGCTCGACCTGGGTGAACGCGAGCTTGCCGTTCGACTGCTTGGTCAGCGCGTCGACCACCTTCTTCAAGTTGGCCGGGCCCGCCTTCCAGTCGTCGGGCAGCGTGCTCGGCGTGACGTAGGCGGTCAGCTGGATCTTCGTCGGGCTCGACGCGAACAGCGTGTCGACGCTGGCGAACTCCGACACCGTCTTCTTGATCGTCTTGGTCAGCTGGTACTCGGGGTTCTTCAGCGAGATCTCGACCTCACCGAGGTCGAGCATCTTGACGGCGATCAGCTCGTCGAGGCCGATCACCGCGTGCTGGTCGCCGTACTCGACCGCGATCGCGAAGTACGCGTTGATGACCGACTTCTCCGACTGCGTGGTGAACGGCAGCGGCCGCGGGTCGATGCCGAACCGCTCCTTGGCCTCGCGCTTGGCGTCCTCGGAGTCGGTCGGGTCGACGATCTGGACCGCGACCTTGCCGCGGCCGGCGAGCCGGTACTCCTCGAGCAGGTCGCGGAGCTGCGGGACCAGCGGCGCGAGCTTGGGGTGAGTGCGCTCCGAGAAGTAGCCGTGGATCACCAGCGGCTCGTCGAGCCCGGCGAGGATCTTGTGGGTCGAGTCCGACAGGCTGTAGCTGCCGTCCTGGGTCAGGTCGATCCGCGCGTGGCGGACCGGCGCGAGCCAGACATCGAGCGCGACCGCGTTGGCGACGACCAGGCCGAGCCCGAGCAGGGCGGCCCGGCGCCGCGGCCGGCCGCGCGCGCCGCGCGACCAGGTCAGGCGCTGCAGCAGCACGACGTTGAGCGCGATGCCGATGCAGACGATGCCGCCGTAGTACGCCAGGTCGCGCAGGTCGAGCACGCCGCGCGCGACGCTCTCGAACCGGGCGCCGGTGCCGAGCGCCCGGCCGACCTCGCCGCCGGCGTAGCCGACGACGTAGGTCAGCACGCACGCCGCGGCGGTGCCGATGAACGCGACGATCTGGTTGTCGGTCGCGGCCGACACGCACATGCCGATCGCGAGGTACGCCGCCGACAGCAGCAGCGCGGCGAGGTAGCCGCCGATCACCGGGCCCCAGTCGAGGTGGCCCATCATCGACACCGTGATCGGCAGGCCGAGGGTCAGCGCCAGCGCGACCGCGATCAGCACCATGCCGGCGAGGAACTTGCCGACCACGAGCTGCCAGCGCGGCACCGGCAGGGTCAGCAGCACCTCGAGGGTGCCGGCCCGCCGCTCCTCGGCCCACAGCCGCATCGCCAGCGCCGCGACCAGCACGATCAGCATGCGCGGCATCCACTCGAACAGCGGCCGCAGGTCCGCGATGCCGCGCGCGAAGAACTTCTCCCAGAAGAAGAACGTGCCCAGCGCGATCGCCAGGAACACGGCGAGGAAGATCACCGCGATCGCGGAGTTGAAGTAGCCGCGGAGCTCCTTGTGGACGATGGTCTTCATCATGGTGCGACGTCTCCCCCGCGGGTCGCCAGATCGCGGAACACGCGCTCGAGGGTCTTGGGCTCGGGCCGCAGCTCGCCGACCCGCCAGGTCGTGCCCCGCAGCGCCTCGAACAGCGCCGGGCACAGGTCGTCGGACTTGCCCGACGTCACCCGCCAGCGCGTGAAGTCACCGGCGGCGCCGGCGGCTTCGACCGAGGTCACGCCGTCGATCGCCTCGAGCACGCCGGCGACGTCCTTGGCGCCGGTCTCGATCGCCACCAGCGCGGCGTTGGCGCTGCGCAGGTCGGACAGCTTGGCGTCGGCCTGCAGCCGGCCCTGCATGATGACCAGCACGCGCTCGCAGATCGCCTCGACCTCGGACAGGATGTGGGTCGACAGCAGCACCGTGGTGGTCTTGCTGAGGTCGACCAGCAGGTTGCGGATCTCGGCGATCTGCGACGGGTCGAGGCCGGTGGTCGGCTCGTCGAGGATCAGGATGTCGGGCTGGTGGATGATCGCCTGCGCGATGCCGACGCGCTGGCGGTAGCCCTTGGACAGCGTGCCGATCGGCTGGACCACGCGATCGGCCAGGCCGGTGACGCGGATCGCGTGGGCGAGGCGGGCCTGGCGGACGTCGGCCGGGACGCCGCGCAGCGCGGCCATCCTCTCGAGGTACTCCTGGACCAGCAT
>DASWOO010001256.1:0-3111 GCA_036404335.1 Kofleriaceae bacterium | reverse complement strand
GTCCTGCTCCGCAACGTCGCGGTCGCGCTCGGCAACACCGGCGACCCGCGCGCGATCCCGGCCCTGTTCCAGCTGCTCGGCCACCGCGAGCCGCTGGTCCGGCGTCACGCCGCGTGGGCGCTCGGCCAGCTCGGCGCCGGCGACGCCCTCGCCGGGATCGACGACCCCGACCCCGACGTCGCCGCCGAGCTGGCTACGGCCCGGGAAACGTCGGCGACGCGACGTACGCCGCGATCGCCTTGATCTTCGCGTCGTCGACCACGCCGTCGAACGACGGCATTAGCTTGTTCTTGGAGCCGGCGTGGACCTGATGCTCGACCAGCGCCGGCGTGACCCGGGCGCGAAACTCCGCCGAGGTCAGGTCGCGGACCGCGAGCCGGGCGACCATCGCCTCGGTCGGCTTGCCCTCGGGCCCGTGGCAGGCCGCGCACAGCGTCTGGAACTGGGCCCGGGCCTCGTCATTCGAGCCCCCCGCGCCGCCCGATCCCGCCGTGCCTCCCGCGTTGTTCCCGCAGCCGGCGACCAGGGCCGCCAGCCAGAGCGCCGTGCACGCGATCGACTTCACCATGGCGATGTGCCACCCACCGCAGCCGGCCGCAAGCCCATGCTAATGTCCGCCGCATGCGGTGGATTGTCTCGTTATTTGTCGTCCTGGCGGCATGCGGAGGGCCGCAGATCCCGGCGCATAACGGCTACAAGCCCAAAGAGGCCAAGCCGTGGAAGAAGCCCAAGGTCCTCAAGTTCGACGATAAGCTCGAGACCAAGAGCGAGGGCTCGGTGTCGTACCCCGACATGCGGCGCGCCAAGTGGTACGAGGTCACGTTGCCGTCGAGCGGCCAGCTGACCGTGACGCTCGAGATCACCCCGCCCGGCGACGGCGTCAACGATGACTTCGACCTCGCGATGGAGGTCTTCGACCCGCAGAGCCGCGTGGTCGCCAAGTCCGATCTCGAGGAGAACGACGCGCACGAGCTGACCAAGAAGAAGACCCTGGTCGATCTCCTGCCCGGCAAGTACCTGATCCACGTCTACCTCCAGAGCCGGCTCGACACCGCCGACTTCGTGATGCACGCGTCGTTCAAGGCGACCGCGGGCGCCGAGGTCAAGAGCGACTACCCGGCGCAGGTCGCGTTCACCCCGACGCTCCCGCAGGTCCCGCTGCAGGACGACACCCCGAAGAACTACCGGCCGCCGACTGCCAAGCCGGTGGTCATCACCCACACCGGCCACAAGCCGCCGCCGCCCCCGCCGCCCCCGCCCGCCGCGACCGTCACGGCGCGGATCATCGGTATACAGGTGGTCGGAGACCGCACCGTGATCACCGTCGGCCGCGGCACCGCGAGCGGCGCCGCCAACGGCATGAAGGGCCAGATCGGCGGGATCTCGGCGAACTTCGAGATCGCCAACTGCACCGAACGCACCTGCTCGGCGAGCATCAAGGCCACTCCGGATCAGATCAAGAACTCCAACGGCATGGTCACGCTCTCGCCGTGATCTTCGTGCTACCGGGCTTCTAAGCCCTTGCGATCACGCGTCAATCAGCGTAACACATGGGCTATGCTCGGGAACTTGGTGGGCCGTGCACGGCCACTCTGTTTGATTGGGTTGGTGGGGCTCCTCCTGGCGTCTTGCGCGCACAACGTTCCGCAGGATTCTGCGACGGGGTCCGACGGCAAGCAGAAGGGCGCCAAGACCATCACGCTCGACAACGGCGAAGGCCACACGTCGGGCATCGTGACGTATCCGGGCGGCGATCGCGTCGACTGGAAGCTCATCGAGATCCCCGACAAGAAGCGCGGTGAGCTCGAGGTCAAGCTGAGCTGGACGCCGCCGCGCCCCGGCCTGCAGCTCGCGTTCGACGTGTTCGACGAGTGGAACCAGCCGATCGTCCAGTCGAAGAAGACGAGCAAGAAGCGCAGCGCGAGCCGCGTGCGCTCGGCCACCGTCGAGGACGCCAGGGGCAAGTACTTCATCCGGGTCTACGCGGTCGGCCGCGGCGATGCCGGCAAGTACAAGCTGAACCTGGAGTTCAAGGAGACGCCCAGCGCCGCGGGCATCGACTATTCCAAGCTCGATATCCCCGATCCGCCGAAGCTCGCCGCCGTGCCCGAGGCGCAGGTACCGTGCGACGAGTTCGCGTTCGACCAGAAGAACCCGGAATGCAAGAACGTGTGCCCCAAGGTCGGCGCGCCTCCGGGCTGGCCGGCGTGCGCCAACACCTGCCCGACGCCGCCCGACATCACGAACCCGGTCTGCCAGGCGACGATGGAGTGCCCCAACCCGCCCGACCGCCGCGTCAAGCGCTGCAAGAACGTGTTCCCCAAGTGCAAGGATCCGACGAACCCGGACGCGAACAACCCGAACTGCGATGACGCCAAGGTCCCGCCGGTCGTCGGCCGCATCATCGGTGTGTCGGACTCGAGCAGCGGCGTGGTGATCACGATCGGCGCCGGCACCAACTCGCACATCGGCAAGGACTGGAAGGCCGTCGTGCTGCGCGGCGATTCGGACTCGCCGCTGGCGGGCGGCGACGTCACGGTGGTCCGCGTCGACAAGGGCGTCACCGTCGGCAAGGTTCACCTGACCATCGATCAGGTGTCGGCGAATTCCAAGGTGAGGCTCAGCGCGCCGTGAGCCAGGACCCCTTCGTCGGCAAGGTCATCGACGGTCGGTACGAGATCCAGGCTCGCATCGGCGAGGGCGGGATGGGCGTCGTGTACAAGGCGCGCCAGACCTCCATCGATCGCATCATCGCGATCAAGATGCTCAACGCGCAGATGGCCGCCGATCCGAACTGGGTCCAGCGGTTCTACAACGAGGCCAAGGCGTGCTCGCGGCTGCAGCACCCCAACACCATCCGCATGTTCGACTTCGGCCAGAGCGCCGAGGGCCGGCTGTTCATGACGATGGAGTTCCTCGACGGCCTGTCGCTGCGCGACGCGCTGGCGAAGGGCCCGATGGCGCCCCAGCGGGTCGTCAAGGTCCTGATCCAGTGCTGCGCGTCGCTCGCCGAGGCGCACTCGATCGGCATCATCCACCGCGACATCAAGCCCGATAACGTGTTCCTGCTGAACATGGCGGGCTCGCCGGACTTCGTGAAGCTGCTCGACT
>DASWOO010001255.1:0-6577 GCA_036404335.1 Kofleriaceae bacterium | reverse complement strand
TACGGCGCCGGGCTGCGCGCGCTCGGCAAGCAGCTCGCCGAGGCGGTCGTCGGGTTCGCCAAGCTGCGCGGCGCGGTGGTCAAGCTGCGGGCGCGCGGCGGCGCGGACAGCGTCGAGCAGGACGTCGTCGGCGCGGCGCCCGACGACAAGCTGATCGCGACCGAGCACGGCGTGCCGTTCGAGATCCACCCGCTGGGCGGCCTCAACCACGGCCTGTTCACCGACATGCGCGAGCAGCGCCGCGGCCTGGCACGGTTCGTCGCCGGCGCCCGGGTGCTCAACCTGTTCTCGTACACCGGCGCGCTCAGCGTGACCTGCGCTCGGGCCGGCGCCGCGACCGTCACGTCGGTCGACACCTCGGCCGGCGTCCAGGCCTGGGCCGCCGGCAACTTCGGGCGCAGCGGCCTGGTCGACGCCAAGCGCTGGCGGTTCGAGACCGGCGACGCCGTGCGGTTCCTGGTCCGCGCCGCGCGCGACAAGGAGCGCTACGACGTGGTGCTGATCGACCCGCCGACGTTCTCGACCGCGCGCGGCTCGCCGTGGACGCTCGACCGCGACTACCCCGAGCTGATCGCCAAGGCGTGCGCGGTGATCCCGCCCGACGGCCTGCTGTGGCTCGCCGCCAACACCCACGAGCTCGGCTCGCTGACCAAGCTGGCCCAGAAGGGCCTGCGGCTCGCCCAGCGCACGGCCGCCGTCGTCGAGCAGGGGGGGTTACCGCCCGAGTACCCGACGCTCGCGGCGCAGCCCCACGACCGCTACCTGCAGATTTGCCTGCTGCGGCTGACGTAGCGCGCGGCGGCGTGGCCGACGGAGATCGGTAATACTGACCGCATGTGCGGCCGCTACACGGTAACCAAGCCCGAGGACATCGCCGCGGAGCTGCAGGCCACGCTCGACGAGACCACGCGCCACGAGCCGTGGTGGAAGCCGCGGTTCAACGTCGCGCCGACGCAGCCGGCGCCGGTCGTCACCGCGCAGGGCACCGTCCGGACGATCGAGCTGATGCGCTGGGGGCTGGTCCCGCACTGGGCGGACCTCGCCGGCAAGAAGCCGCCGCTGATGATCAACGCGCGGCTCGAGTCGCTGACCGCCAAGCATGTCTTCCGCGACGCGCTCGCGCACAAGCGCTGCCTGGTCCCGACCGACGGGTTCTTCGAGTGGCTGCGCGCGACCTCGGGCAAGGGCAAGGGCAAGCCGCCGCCCCAGCCGTTCTACTTCCGGCCGCGCGGCCGTCACCTGGCCGCGTTCGCCGGGCTCTGGGCGCGGGCGACCGACGAGCAGGGCCACGAGCACCACAGCTTCACGATCATCACCGCCCGCGCCAGCGAGCTGGTCGGCCCGATCCACGACCGGATGCCGATCGTGCTCGCCCCCGCCGCCTACGACGCCTGGCTCGATCCGACCGTCGACGGCGAGGCCGCCCGCGAGCTGCTCGGCGAGCCGGCCCCCGCGGACTGGACCCGCGAGCCGGTCTCGACCTGGGTCAATAAGGCCGACCACGACGACCCGACCTGCATCGCCCCCGACGAGCCCCCGCTCGACGAGGTCCAGGGCCGGCTGTTCGAGTGAGCCGCCGGCCCGCTACGTCGAACGCCGGATCCGGCTGAAAAATTCGCGCGCCACGGCCGTCTGGGGCGCGTCGACCACCCGCGCAGGCGGCCCATCCTCGACGATCGTCCCCCGGTCGATCACCCAGACCCGCGACGCGATGTCGTGCGCGAACTGCATCTCGTGGGTGACGACCAGCATCGTCATCCCGCCGCGCGCCAGATCGCGGATCACCTGCATGACGTCGTCGCGCATCTCCGGATCCAGCGCGCTGGTCGGCTCGTCGAACAGCATCACGTCCGGCTGCTGGGCCAGCGCCCGGGCGATCGCGATCCGCTGCTGCTGCCCGCCCGACAGCTCGTGCGGATACGCCGCCGCCCGGTCCGCCAGCCCGACCCGCGCCAGCAGCTCCCGGCCCCGGCCCTCCGCCTCGACGGCCGCGACCCGCCGGACCACCCGCGGCGCCAGCGTGATGTTGTCGAGCGCGCTCAGGTGCGGGAACAGGTTGAACTGCTGGAACACCATGCCGACCCGGGTGCGCAGCCGGCGCAGCGCCGGATCGCCCGCCGCCATCCCCGGCCGCAGCACCTGCCCCGCGATCTCGACCGTCCCCTCGTCGAACGCCTCGAGGTAGTTCAGGCAGAGCAGCAGCGTCGACTTGCCGCCGCCCGACGGCCCGACGATCGCGATCGTCTCGCCGGCCGCGACCTCGGCGTCGACCCCGACCAGCACGGCGCGCGCCGCGTGGCGCTTACAGAGCGAGCGGACGCTGATCACGCGCCAGACTCCTCTCGAGCCGCCGCGCCAGCTCGGACAGGGGGAAGCTGAGCGCGAAGTACATCGCCGCGCACAACAGGCCCGGCACCAGCCAGCCGCGCAGGTCGACCGCGGCGATCGTCATCCGCTTGGTCAGCTCGATCACCGTGATCGCGCTGACCAGCGACGAGTCCTTCAGCATCGACACGAAGTCGTTGGTCATCGGCGGCAGCGCCAGGCGCAGCGCCTGCGGCACCAGCACGTGGCGCAGCGTCTGGCGCGGCCCGAAGCCCAGCGCGCGCGCCGCCTCGCTCTGGCCGCGCGGGATCGCCAGCAGCGCCCCGCGATACACCTCGGCCTCGTAGGCGGCGTAGTTGAGGCCCAGGCCGATCACCGCCGCCTGCATCGGCCCGAGGCTGACCACCGACGCCAGCCCGAAGTACAGCACGTACAGCTGCAGCAGCACCGGCGTGCCGCGAAACACCTCGATGTACACCCGGGCCGCGGCCGCGACCGGCCGCGCGCCGTAGACCCGCGCCACCGCGAGCAGCATGCCGATCGGCACCGCGAGCAGGAACGCCAGCACGCTGAGCTCGAGCGTCACCCACGCGGCCTCGACGAACTGCACAACCATCGATCGGTCGAGCTGGCGCCGCGGCTGGCTGTGACCGCCGGGCGGCGGCGGCGCGGTCTGCCGCGCGTCCCATAGCTTCTCCTTGCGCAGGATCCGCTCGAGCTCGCCGTCGGCGCGCATCGCCGCGAGCGCGCCGTCGATCGCCGCCACGAGATCCGGATCGGTCTTGCGCACGCCGACGACGTACGTCCCCCACGCCGCGGCGTCGGGGATGCACGTCAGCTTCGGGTGGGTCGACGTGCAGCCGTAGCGGTCGGCGATGATGTTATCGAGCAGCACCGCCTCGAGCCGGCCGAGCTCGAGATCGGAGTACGGCTCCTCGTTGCCCTCGTACAGCTTGATGTGATCGGCGGCCGACTCGCCGTACAGCTGGCGCAGCAGATCGAACGCGTAGGTCTGGTTGAGCGTGCCGACCGGCACGCCGTCGAGGTCGAACACCGAGTGGATCCGGCTGCCGGCGCGGACGGTCAGGGTCTCGGCATAGATGAAGTACGGCCGGGATAACAGGAGGCGCTTGCGGCGGTCCTCGGTGTCCTCGAGGCCGTTGGCGATCACGTCGAAGTCGCCGCGCTCGAGCGCCGGGACCAGCGTCGACCACTGGTACTGGATCATCCGCGCCTTGACCCCGAGCCGGCGCGCGATCGCGTCCATCAGATCGACCTCGAAGCCGATCACGTGGCTCGGGTTCGCGGGGTCCTCGTAGACGTAGGGCTCGCCGCCCTGGACGTCGCCGCCCCAGGTGATCTCGCCGCGCTGGCGGATCTGCGCGAGCGTGGTGCCCGGCCGCGGCGCGTCGCCGTGGCAGCTGGCGAGCACGATGCCGAGCACCGCGATCCGCGCGAGCTGACGAGCCACGCCGCGAGTATGCACGACTCAGCGCGCGACCGGCTCGCTCGGCGGCGGCTGAACGCCCGGCGCGGCGACGACCGGCAGCTTGCGGCGATGCCACTCGTTGATGCCCTCGTCGAGCACGGCGACGTGCTTGTAGCCGCGCTTGAGCAGCTCGGCGATGACGATGCCCGACAGGTGATGCGGGCACGCGCAGTACGCGATGACCCAGGTGCCGTCCCGCGGCAGCTCGTCGAGCCGCGCGAGCTCGTGGTACGGGATCGACACCGCGCCCGCGATGTGGACGCGCATCCACTCCGACGGCGGCCGGGCGTCGATGATCACGAGCCGCTGCCGCGCCACCACCGCGCCGGCGACCTGCGCCACCGACACGAACTGCACGGCGGGCGTGCACGGCCCCGCGTCGGGCCTGGCCATCGCCTGGCACGGCTCGCCGGTCAGCTTGAACGCCGGCGGCTTGCCCCGCGGGTTCATCACCAGCGGCTCCTTGCCGGTCGGCGCCGGCAGCCGCGCCTCGGCCGCCTGCGCCGCGGGCCCACCCGGCGCGAACGTCCGGAGGTAGGCGACGACGTTGTCGAGGTCGGCGTCGGTCAGCTGATCGGCGAACGCGACCATGCGGGTGCCCGGCCGGCCGCGCGCGATCGCGTAGCGCAGGAACGAGCTGGTCGACGCGCCGAGCAGCTGCGGGTTCATCAGCGACGGCGCCTCGCCCCGGGTCTTCAGGTCGCCGTGGCACGAGAAGCAGCGCTGGGCGTAGACCGTCGCGCCGTCGGCGGCCACGCCCGGCGCGATCGCCGGCAGCGGCCTGGCGGCCGGGCCGAGCGTGCGCAGGTACTTGACCAGGCCGCGCACCGCCTCGGGGTCGAGCGGCCCGCCGAAGCCCTTGCCGTAGGCCGCCATCGACGTCCCCGAGCGGCCGGCGCTGATCGACTGCTCGAGGAAGTCGTCGCTGGCGCTCTCGAGGAACGTCGTCGACACCAGCGACGGCGCGCGGTCGGCCGCGTAGCCGGTGGCGTTGGCCGCGTGGCACGGCGCGCACAGCGCCATGTACAGATCCTTGCCGGCCAGGCCGCGAGCCTCGGGCGGCTTCGCGGCCGGCGGTGCGGCGCGGGCCTCGTGGCACACGGTCAGGACCAGGACGAGGACGGCCAGCTTCGCGCTCACCGCGCGCAGCTTACGCTAGTGGCGGTGATCGCGAACGACCGTATCCTCGGCCGGCGGCGGCGCGGCCGGAGGCGCCTCGCGGTGATCGCGCACGACCTCGCGGTTGCCGCCGCCCGCCTGCCAGCGGCCCTCGACGTAGACGTGCTTGTTGCCGCGCTGCTCCCAGCGGCCGGAGACCCAGCTCTGACCCGAGCGCTCGCGCTCCCAGTGGCCGTCGTTCCAGGCCCACTGGTTGTTGCGCCGCGACCAGCGCCCCTCGATGAACACGAAGCCGGGGCGGCTCTCGACCACCACGTTGCGCGGCGGCGGCGGCGCCTCGTCGACCTCGACCGTCGCGACCGGCTCGGTGACGGTGGCCTGGCCCTGAACTCGGCAGCCCGCGCCGACCCCGACGAGGGTCGCTGCGAGCAAGAAGCTACTGATAACGTTCTTCATGTGAGCCGAAAGTAGGCCGCGAAACACTTCCGCGCAATATGCGCAGCGGATCACGCGTCATGGATAACGGCGATCGAACGCGCTTGGCGTGAGGTAATATCGTACCCATGCGCCGCGCCCCCGCCTGGAGTCTGTTGCTGCTGCTGGGCGCGTGCGACGCGCGGATCGCGGCGGGCTCCCACAACACGGGGCTGGGCGGCGTCGACGCGAGCGGCGGCGACGAGCCGATCGACGCCCCGAGCACCGGCACGCCGATCGACGCCGGCACGGCCGACGCGGCGCCCGGCCCGTTCGGCCCCGCGACGCCGCTCACCGTCGCGGCGACCACGAAGGGCGAGGACGACCCGACCCTGTCGTCGACCGGGCTCGAGATGATCTTCGCGATCGACACCGGCGCGAACGGCAAGGACCTCTACTACACGTCGCGGACGACGGTCACCAGCCCGTGGTCGACCCCGGTGCTCACGCCGTTCAGCGACACCATGAAGAGCGACGAGTCGCCGCGGTTCTCCGCCGACGACAAGACCCTGTACTTCGCGTCGGCGCACAACAACCGCGACGGCACCCTCGACATCTACTCGGTCACCCGCACCAACACCGGCAACAACACCACCTGGGGCACGCCGAGCAAGCTGAGCTCGGCGAGCACGCTGGTCAGCGAGAAGTGGTACATGCCGTGCGGCACCCAGTTCCTGCTGGTCCGCGACGTCGCCGGCAAGAACCACTTCTTCGGCGGCCCGCTCGGCACCGTGGGCACGCAGGTCAACGAGCTGACCTCGGCCGACGGCTCGGACACCGGCACGTTCTTCGCCGACGGGTGCAAGACCCTGTACTTCGCATCGACCCGCAACCCGGCGGCGACGATGATCTACGTCTCGCACCGCGACACCGTCGATTCGCCGTGGAAGGCGCCGACCCCGGTCACCGACCTCAAGATCACCGGCGGCAACGGCAACGAGGAAGACCCGTGGCTGTCGCCCGACGGCAAGACCTTCGTGTTCGTCAGCGACGTCGTGGCGGCCAACGCCAAGGACGTCTACGTCAGCGTCCGGCCGTAACGCGCGCCGGCGCGCGGGGTGATGGGTCCATCGCTTGCACTTGCTGCGAGCCATGCGAGCCCTCGTCCCGGTCGGTCGTGTTCTTTTCGCGCTGATCTTCGTCGCCAGCATCGTGGGTCACTTCTCCTCC
>DASWOO010001254.1:0-5593 GCA_036404335.1 Kofleriaceae bacterium | reverse complement strand
AGGGGCTGCTCCTTGTCCAGGAACAGCCCCTCGTCATCTTCCGTGCATCGGGCCGCCGCGGGAGGCTCGGTGCCCTGCCCGCGGAGCCGTCACGCGCTCACTGCAGGGTGAGGTCGTCGAGGAAGAAGCTCGTCTGCAGCGACGAGTCCTCGGTGCCGAGGAAGTACGGGCGCACCGTCTGGCCCGCGAAGCTGCCGACGTTGTGGCAGACCTGGTGGTACGCGCCGACGTTCAGGTTGCTGTACGTGGCGAGCGTGGAGAGCACCGTGCCCGCCGAGTTGCGGATCTGCACCGACAGCTTGTCGTACTGCGTGCTGGTGGTGGTCTCGGCCGTGGTGATCTTCAGCCAGTAGCAGAGCTGGGCTGCCGTCGAGGCCGCAGGGATCGAGACCTGCTGGTAGAGCGAGTCGGTGTGGGTGGTGCCGCGGCCGTCGAGGCGCGCGCCGAAGCTGCCGGTGTGGGCGAAGCCCGCGGTGCTGGCGATGACGCCGGAAGTGGCGGTCCAGCTCGTCGCGCCGCTCTCGAAGCCCGGGTTGAGCAGCAGGTTGGTGCCGCCACCGGTGCCGCCGCAGGTCGGATCCGCCGCCTGCGCCGGAACGCTGACCGCGTCCCACGCGGCCTTGACCGTGTTGAACTCGGTGCAGCTGCCGGGGAACAGGTTGAGCGCGGCCTTGAGGGTCCACGTGCGGTACTTCAGGTACGACGAGCCCGTCGTCTTGAGCAGCATCGCGTTGTACATGATCTTGATCGCGGTCTGCGGACCCAGGCCGGTGATCGTCGTGCTGTTGCACGTCGGGCTGGTCGGCTGGCCGTTCGTCGGGTTCGTGCCCTCGGCGAGCAGGTAGAACCAGTGATTACCCGGGCCGGCCGAGGCGTGGACCTCGCCGTTGGGGATCGACGACGAATAGCAGTTCGGATCGCCGAGCGCCGCCGGGTTGGCCATGTTGCGGATCGGGCCGCTGCCGACCAGGTTGATCTGCTCGCCGACGGTGAAGTCGGGGACGTCGAACGGCGCGGGCTCGTTGGCGAACCACTCGGTGGCCGCGCCGAACGTGTCGGCGACGAACTCCTGCGTGCCGCTGCCCGAGATGCCACCCGGGGTGTGGTCGTCGATGCCGTGGCCGTTCTCGTGGGCGATCACGTCGATCGCGCCGATCCACTGGTTGGCGTTGTTGTGGCCGACCTGGACCTCGGTGCCGTCGTAGTACGCGTTGACGTCGGCGAGGCCGACGCGGATCGGCCAGGCGCCGCCGGCGCCGTCCATCGCGTTGCGGCCGAGCCAGGTGCTAAGCATCCGGGCCTCGGTCTGCGCGCCGAACAGCGCGTCGACGCAGCCGGTCTCGCGGACGGTGGCGTTGCCGTTGCCCCACGCGTCGTCCGGGCCGCTGAACGTGGTGTTGTTGGCCGCGTCCTGGCAGCTCAGGTTGGTGATGGTCGGGTCCTTCATGGAGAAGGTCGAGCCCGAGTGCGTCGTGTTGAGCGTGACCGGGTTCGGGCCGTTCCAGGCCGAGGTCCCGGTGCCGTACATGACGTGCTCCTGCTCGTGCAGGATCGCGCCGGTCAGCGCGTCGACGTGCACGGTCAGGCGGCTGACGCCGTGCGCGCCGATGCCCTTGACCGTCGACTCCCAGGCGAGCCGCGGGGTGGCGCCGAGCGCGTTCACCACGAGCCGGCTACCCTCGACGTTGGTCACGGTGATCAGGCGCATGCTGGCGATCTTCTCGGCGCCGGCCTGGCTCAGCGACGGCGTGGTCGACGCGAGGTCGATCGGGCCGGCCATCTCGGCCATCGATTGATCGGCGACCACGCCCGCGCGATCGACCACGGCCACGAAGTCGCCACCGACGACCGGCAGCCCGGCGTAGGTGCGCTCGTACGCGACGTAGAACACGCCGTCCGTGGTCTCCACGGCCTTCTGGACGAAGGCATCCTTGGCGCTGATCTGCAGGAGCGACGGCCGGCTGGCCAGGAACGCGTCCGCAGTGCGCGCGGCGGCAACATGGGCGGCGGTCAGCCCCAGGGTCGTCGGCGCCCCGAGCGTGCTCGGCGCGACCGCCTGGCTGGCCGTGATGAAGTCCTCCGGAGCCGTCGAGGTCTCGACGCCCGAACCGTCGACGCAACCCGCGAAGAGAGCTGCCGCCGAGAGCGCACTGAAAACCGATCCAATCTTCCTGCTCATCAAAACTGCCTCCATGAAGACATGCCGACGCATGCCGAGCTGGGACTCAGCCGGGCCACCACCGCCTCGCTGTCAGTGAAGACAGCGAAACTGGAACTCATATACAGGAACCGCGCGGAGATTCTCAAGCTCCTAACGATGTCCTGCGGTCATATCGCAATGAAGCGATCTGACGAGTGAGGCACGCGAGCCTCGACTCGCAGGCTCCCTGGCCACGGTCTCCGACGCTGTGGTCGCGACTCCGGCACACGCATGGGTAAGCCAGATTGCCTCTGCAAGATCGTCAGTCCCAGCCGTATCCTCCACGTACTTACCTCGACGATTCGGTAGCTCTTCCGACGCGCTCGCCTACATGGTCTCCGCCTGCCGCCGATCGCGGCATGAGCTCCTGGCGCAATCCATTCCCGATACCACGAATGGCAATAAGCAAATACGCTACGAGATGCCCGCGGCCGTCGTCGAGAGCTTGCGATCGCCACACGCCGAACACCGCAGCGCCATAACCAGGGCCATGCCCCCCAGGATAGCGGGATCGGCCGCCGCCGAGGCCGCGAGCGCCCGGCAGGGTGCATCACCTGCTGTGCAATGTGTTGTGCTCGGTCGCGGGTAACTCGTCTGAATCACGCACGCGCGGCGTGGCGCGCAGCTTGCTCGGTAGCGTGCCATGCGAGCTCTTCGATCTTCCTGGCCCGTGCGCAGCGGCGCTTGCCTGGCCTTCTTTGCCCTCGTCGCCCTCGGGGCCGCGTGCGCCACGTCCGACGACACGACCGACGGCGACGCGCCGGCCGGCGAGTCCGCCCAGGTCGTCGCGCGCACGGCGTCGGCCTGCGTGATCAACACGCTGATGGGCGGCGCCCGGACGTTCATCCACTTCGCGCGGCCCACGGCGCCGTGTCTGGCGACGGCCGCGGGGTTCCAGGCCGGCAGCCTGTCGGCGCCCAACGTGGCCAAGGACTTCAACATCGTGGCCGAGCTGCTGCGACTGATCAAGGCGGTGCCGGCGAGCGGCATCATCAAGGGCCACCTCTACGAGATCGACATGGACGCGATCGCCAGCGCGCTCCTGGATGCGCAGACCCGCGGCGTGGCGGTGTGGATCTCGACCGATCCGGGCGTCGGCGAATCGACCGACACGTCGCGGACCAGGTATCTCGACAAGCTGCACCACATTGTCTATTGCTCGGCGGCCAACGGCCGGGCGTGCATCGGCACCAGCACGAATGCGAGCGCGGCCTCGCACGTCAAGCTGTTCACGTTCTCGCAGGGCACGAGCGCGACCGGCGTCACCAGCCCGACCGGCGCGCACTACGATCACATCACCTGGTTCGGCTCGGGCAACCAGAGCTACGCCTCGGGCTCGAACATGTTCAACAACAGCGTCACCATCTACGGCTGGAAGACGATGTACGACAACCTCGACAAGTATCTCGACGATATGTACGCCCAGGTCCAGGACCGGCAGTACTACGATCCGGCGATCCCGCGCGGCTATTACAACCACGCGCCGGCGACCTTCTTCGCCTCGCCGTCGCCCGATCAGGATCTCGTGCTGGCCGAGCTCGACCAGCTCACCCCGGATGCCAACTGCAAGGTCCGCGTGATGCAGGCGTTCATCAACGACTCGCGGCTCGCCGTGGTCCAGAAGATCGTGGCGCTCAAGCAGGCCGGGTGCACCGTGACCATCGCCGCCGATCTCGTCCAGCCGGCCGCGCTGGCCGCGCTCAAGGCCGCCGGCATCCCGGTGCGGTCGCAGAAGATCCACGACAAGGTGTTCCTGATCTATGGCAAGTACGCCGGGATCTACAAATATCGCGTCTATACCGGATCTCACAACCTGGGCAGCACGGCCAATGACACGAACGAGGAGCTGTTCGTCCGCCTCGCGGAGGAGCCGGCCGGCGATGCCAGCCTGCGCCCGGTCTACAACGGCTACTACGACCACTTCTACGACGCGTACGACTCCGGCCACGCGCTGTAGTACGCCGCGATCATCGCGTGCAAGATGCCCGCATGACCCACTCCTGGGGTAAGGGCTCGGCCGACCACACCGAGCGCAAGTTTCTCTCAGGCCCCCGGCCGCGCGGCTCGGAGCTGCGCTACGCGGTCGACGTGTTCCGCGAGATGGTGCGCGGGTTCCGCAAGCTGCACTTCGTCGGGCCGTGCGTGACGGTGTTCGGCTCGGCGCGGTTCGAGCCCGGCCACCCGTACTACGAGCTCGCGCGGCAGACCGGCGCGGAGTTGGCCGGCGCGGGCTTCACCGTGATGACCGGCGGCGGGCCCGGCGTGATGGAGGCGGCCAATCGCGGCGCGCGCGATGCCGGCGGTGGCTCCGTGGGCTGCAACATCATCCTGCCGTCCGAGCAGCGGCCCAATCCGTATCTCGATCGGTTCGTCGAGTGTCGCTACTTCTTCGTGCGCAAGATGCTGCTCGCGAAGTACTCGTACGCGTTCATCGCCGCGCCCGGCGGCTACGGCACGATCGACGAGCTGTCCGAGGTGCTGGTGCTGATCCAGACCGGCAAGATGCAGTCGTTCCCGGTCGTGCTGCTCGGCCGCGACTACTGGTCCGGCCTGATCGCGTTCTTCCGAGATACGCTGATCGCGCAGTCGACGATCGCCGCCGCGGATCTCGATCGGCTGATCATCACCGACGACCCGGCCGAGGCGGTCCGGGCGATCCGCGAGGTCGCGATGTCGGAGTTCGGGCTCAGCTACGGGCCGCAGGCGCGGCGGCGCTGGTGGCTCGGCGAGTAGGTTGACGCGGTGACCGGACGGGTGGATCGTCTACCCCGATGACAACCACGCATGCGCACGGCCTCGACATGGTGGAGCTCGCGCGGCGCGTGCTGCAGGACAACGGCTTCGAGCCGGATCTGCCGCCGGGGATCGCCGAGACGATCCCGCACGCCGATCCGGTGGCCCATGTGCGCGACCTGCGCCGGCTGGCGTGGTCGTCGATCGACAACGCCGAGTCGCGCGATCTCGATCAGATCGAGGTCGCCGAGGCACTGCCCGACGGCTCGATCCGCGTGCTGATCGGGATCGCCGACGTCGACGCGCTCGTGCCCGGGGGCTCGCCGATCGATCAGCTCGCGCAGCGCAACTCGGTCACGCTCTACACCGGCGTGCACATCTTTCCGATGCTGCCGGAGCAGCTGTCGACCGATCGCACGTCGCTGCTCGAGGGCGTGGACCGGCTCGCCGTGGTCACCGAGCTCGTGGTCGGGCCCGACGGCGCGGTCGACCCCGCGCAGACCCAGGTCTACCCGGCGCGCGTCACCAACCACGCCAAGCTTGTCTATGAGCGGGTCGGCGCCTGGCTCGAGGGCCACGGCCCGCCGCCGGCCGATCGGGCGATCGCCGCCCAGCTGACGCTGCAGGCCGAGGCCGCACAGCGCCTGCGCAAGCTGCGCC
>DASWOO010001253.1:0-2996 GCA_036404335.1 Kofleriaceae bacterium | reverse complement strand
GTCGCCGACCAGCCCGGTCGATGGGTCGTGGCGCTCGATCAGCGACCGGCCGCGGACCTGGATCAGGCCGGCCGAGCCGAGCCACAGGGTCTGCTCGCGGTCGACCAGCAGGGTCCGGACCACGGCGGCCGACGCGCCGGTGGCGCGATCGAGCAGCCGCCAGCCCTCGTCGCTCCGGACCGCGACGCCGTCCTTCGTCGCGACCAGCAGCTCGCCATACGGCCCCTGCGCCAGGGTGTGCACGCCCCCGGGCAGGTCGTGCCGCGCCGGCAGGCCCGCGCTACGGTCGATCGCCCGGGCCGCGCCCGCCGGCAGCTCCCACAGCCTCGACGCCGTGCGGATCCACAGGCTGCCCTGGCGGTCGCGCAGCAGGTCCTTGACCCGGTCGCGGCCGAGGCCGAGGTCGCCGAGCGAGCGCCACGCGCCGTCGCGCTCGAGCTGGAGCACGTCGGCGTCGTTGCCGACGACCAAGCCGAGGTCATCGGCCCACAGGCTGTCGGGCGCCGGCGCGCCCGGCCAGCGCGGCGCCGGCTGCATCGCCGCGGGCGTGCCGGTGTACAGCCCGGCGCCGTCGGTCGCGACCCACAGCGCGCCGGCGTGGCTGGTCACGCCGCGGACCCGGACGGCGGGCAGGCCGCGCGGCGTGACGAACCGCTCGCCGGTCCAGCACTGCAGGCCGTTGTTGTTGCCGACGCAGACGTTGCCGTCGGGGGCCACGCCCAGCGCATAGATGAGGCCCGAGCTCAGGCCGTCCCGGGTCGAGAAGTGCGCGAACCGGGCGCCGTCGTAGCGGTAGACCCCGTCGTCGGTGCCGAGCCACAGCAGGCCCTGGCCGTCCTGCGCCAGATCGACGATCACCAGGTTCTTGAGCCCGTCGGCGCCGCCGAGCACCCGGTAGCGGAGCCGGCCCGGCGGCAGCTCGTCACCGGGTGCGGCCGCGGCGGGCCGTGACAGCGCGGCGGTCGCCAGGATCGCCAGGGCGCAGCACGTACGACGTGTCACGGCATAAAAACCGGCCGATCCGGCGCGATCTACAGGTCGGCGACGCCGCATCTTCGAACAGGGCGCCTGGGGCGCCCCTGCCCCACCTCACAGACGATAGTGCGCCTGGATCAGCGCGTAGCCGGCGTTGGGGCCGCCGTTGCCCCAGTCGAGGGTCTCGATCCGGCCGGTGAACAGCGCCTCGATGTGCGAGGTCGCGAACCAGTGGAGGTTCAGATCGATCGCCTCGCGGTGCAGGCCGGTGATCTGCACGTTCTCGTCGAAGAAGTTGAGGCCGAGGTCGAGCAGGTAGCCGGGCGCGAGGAACCGCGACGCGATCAGCGACATCACGAGCTGCTTGGGCGCGCCGCGCGGCTCGATCAGCTGGTTGACGAACTGGCCCTCGAACTCGAGCAGCGTGTCGATCGCCGGGACGTTGAGCTTGGCGAGCAGGCCGGCGCGATACTTCTTGTCGTCGTCGGACTTGGTGAACATGAATTCGCCACCGACCGAAAATTGCTCGGTGACCCGGTACTCGGCGAGCCCGGCCGCGCCGTTGGAGTGCTCCGGCGTGTCGATCACCGGGTCCTTGATGAAGCCGGTGGCGTGGACCTCGTACTGCTTGGTCACGTACTCGACCGCCGCGCCGTAGGTCTCGGCGTACAGCGGCGTGCCGCCGAACCGGCGGACGTAGTCCGGGTGCTCGACCACGCGCAGGCCGAACACCGGCATGAACCGGCCGACCCGGACGTACAGGCCCTCGTTGCTGGTTTGGTCCTGCTGCCACATCAAATAGTGCTCGCGCGACCAGACGTGGGTCGCGGCCTCGTTGCCGTCCTGCTGGGCGCGCGCGCCGACGTCGACGTACAGCGACAGCCCGGCGCCGAGCACGGCGTGGCCGTAGGCCTCGATCTGCATCGGGAACGACGCGAGCAGCTTCTCCGGCGACTGGATGTAGCCGCCGGCGATCCGGGCATCGCCGCCCAGGGTCAGCCAGTCGGGCGTCACCACCGCCTTGTTCAGGAACTCCGGCGCGGTGCCGAACTGCGAGATCGTTTCGGCCGTCGCCAGGCCGTTCTCGTTGAGCAGGCCGCCGCCCGCCGGCGAGATGTGGCAGCCGGTGCAGGTCTGGTCGCGGCTCATCTGGAACTGCGGGTAGGCGTGCGCCGGGCGGGCCCCGAGCACGGAGACCAGGACCGCGGTCACCAGCAGCGCGAGGGAGCGGATCACTGGGCCGCCTCCAGGTTGCCGGGCGACAGATCGGTGATCCACGTCCGGATCAGCTCGATGTCCTTGTCGGGCAGCGGCGCGTCGTACGGCATCCGCTCCTCGGTGCGAACCAGGACGTTGTAGATCAGCGACGCCTCGGGGTCGCCGGCCGACAGCACGCCCCGATCGATCGATCGCTGGGTCGCGTCGACGGTGTCGAACGCCCAGCCGCTCTCCTTGGTGTAGGACGAGTGGCAGACGTTCTGGGAGCAGGACGGCTGGAGGATGGTCTCCGTGACGTACGCGGTCGTCGCGGGCCGGTCGTTATCGGTCTGGTCGCAGCCGGCCAGCAGGGCGGCAGCGACGAACACGAGGCGCTTCATGGGTGCGCACCATAACTCCGGCCGCCGTCCGAATGTTAATGCGCTGCGCGCACTTGTCCGTTGCGCCGGACAGTTTACTTGGTCGAGCGCGCCCGGGCGCGGCGCATCGTCGAGCCGGCGCCGCTCGCCACCCGGGCCGAGCTCGTCGCGACCCGCGCCATCCGCGCGGCCGCGGTCGGCCGGCGGACCCGGCGCGACACCGCCGGCGGCGGCAGCAGGCGATACGCGATCGCCGTCCGGATCTCGTCCTTGATGACCAGGCGGACGCCCGACCACGAGCTGTCGATCAGGCACGCCTTGTTCTGGACCATGCCGGCGGCGAGCGCGATCCGCCGGATCACGTCCTCGGTGACGTCGGAGCCCCGCCCCGAGGTCCGGAACGCGACCCAGAAGCCGCCCTCCGGGTGGAGCCGGGAGGCGATC
>DASWOO010001252.1:0-6272 GCA_036404335.1 Kofleriaceae bacterium | reverse complement strand
ATGCCGTAGCCGACGTCGAACCCGACGAGCGGCAGCACGATGTTGGCGAGGTAGACCCGCAGGCCGGCGCCGACGTCGCTGCGCCGGTAGGTGTTGGCGAGCTGGTTGGGCAAGTAGATCCGGTCGTCGGGCCGCGGGTTGTACATGCCGAGAAAGCCGGTGTCGTAAAACCCGACGGCGCGGAACGACAGGAACTGGTACTGGTACAGCGGGATCGAGTACTCGGCGCGCGCGACGCTGCGCAGGTCGCCGCGGAACTGATCGACGTCGTAGCCGCGCAGATCGGCGACGCCGCCGAGCGTCAGCTCCTCGTGCAGCGGCAGGTGCCGGCCGACGTTGAAGTGGCCGCGGAGCTCGAGCTCGTGGTCGCCGAACAGTCGCCAGCTGTGATACGCGCGCAGCTGCAGCAGCTGGTAGCCGTAGCTGTCGAGGCCGGGCACGCTCGGCTCGATGTCGAGCTGCGCGTAGGTGCCCCAGGTGACGCCGTACAGGTGATGGCGATGATCGACGGTGAGGTGGGCCTGGAGCGAGACGTCCCAGCCGTCCTTCTCCGGCAGCGCGAGCTTTTGGCCCGAGGGATCCTCGGCGTCGCGGAAGTAGACGTAGGCGCCGCGCAGCCGCAGGTCGGCGGCGAGCCACCACAGGAAGTTCCAGCCGATCAACGCGCCGCCGCCGAGGTAGTTGGTCGTCGTCGTGCGCGAGATCGCGAACGACGTCCGGTCGTCGGCCGGGTTCTCGTACTCGTCGAGGTTGCGGCGGAACGTGTAGAAGTCGAGGCGGTAGGTCAGCTTGCTGCCGTGCACCGCCGGATCGAGGAAGGTGCCGAACAGGAGCGAGGTCTCGGTGCCGATCTGGCCGTAGAGCAGCACCTTGCGATCGGTGCCGCCCAGGTCGTTCTCGGCGTAGCCGACGCCGAACGCGCGGTTGCCGGGCAGGATGAACGCGGTCGGCGCGATGATCCACGAGTGCTTGTCGTCGGCGGTGACCACGACGGTGACGCCGTCCGGCGCGTCCTCGAGCGCGACCGCGACGGTCTTGAACAGCTCGCTCGACAGCAGCGCCTGCTGCAGCCGCGGCAGGTCGCCGGGCCCGACCTCGTCGCCGATCTCGACGTGCGCGAGGTAGCCCAGCGTGCGCGGCAGGACCTTCGAATCGCCGCGGATCGCGAAGCCGACGATCGGCCGGGTCGGCGGCGGGAGCACGACCTGCGCGGCGGCGCGGCCGGTCATCCACGCACACACGCCGGCGACGATCGCGATCCGCACGCCGCAGGTGTAGCGCGGATCGCTCAACGTTTCTTGCCGGGCAGGATGCCCATCAGCTTGGCGATGATCCCGAGCATGATCTCGTCCGCACCGCCGCCGATCGACAGGAGCCGGCTGTCGCGATAGCTGCGCGACGCGGGGTTGTCCCAGGTGAAGCCCATGCCGCCCCAGTACTGCAGGCACGCGTCGGACACCTCGCGCGCCAGCCGCCCGGCCTTGAGCTTGGCCATCGACGCGAGCATCGTGACGTCGGTGCCGCCGACGTAGTCCTCGACCGCGCGATACGCCAGCGAGCGCAGCGCCTCGACCTCGGTCTTGAGCTCGGCGAGCCGGAAGTGCACGACCTGGTTGGCGATCAGCGGCTGGCCGAACGTGTGGCGCTCCCGGGTGTACTCGATGGTCTGCTCGATCAGCCGCTCCATGCCGCGCATCGAGCTCAGCGCGCCGCACAGCCGCTCCTCCTGGAACTGCACCATCTGCATCATGAAGCCGGTGCCCTCCTCGCCGATCCGGTGGCGCTGGGGCACGCGGACGTCCTCGAAGAACACCGGGCAGGTGTCGCTCGCCCGCATGCCGAGCTTGTCGATCTTCGCGCCGATCGTCACGCCGGGCAGCCGGGTCGGCACGATCACCAGCGTCTTGTTCATGTGGACCGGGCCGTCGCCGGTATTGACCAGCAGACAAAGCCAGTCGGCCTGCGCGGCATTGGTGATCCACATCTTCGAGCCATTGATGATGTAATCGCCGCCGTCCTTACGCGCGGAGGTCTTGATCGCGGCGACATCGGAGCCGCCCGAGGCCTCGCTGACCGCGATCGACGCGACCGCCTCGCCGGTGATCGCCGGGGCGAGGAACTCGCGGCGCAGCTCGTCGCTGCCCCAGCGCGCGAGGGCCGGCGTCGCCATGTCGGTCTGCACGCCGATCGCCATGGGCAGCGCGCCGCCGCGGCACGTGCCGAGCTCCTCGGTCGCGATCGCTTGATAGGAATAGTCGAGGCCCATACCGCCGTAGGCCTCTGGCTTGCTGATACCGAGCAAGCCCAGCTTGCCGGCCTGTTTGAACACGTCATGCGCGGGAAAGGCACCTTCGGCTTCCCAGGCATCGATGTGTGGATTGATGGCTTTCTCGACGAAGTCACGGACGGTGCGACGCAGCTGTAGGTGTTCGTCGGTGAATTTCATGCGCAATGACCGTACATCATCGTTGCGCGCAACATACGGGCCAAAATGCCACCGCTGAATTGAAATCTTGGGTTGCATCTATCTCACGCTCGTACAAATGTTCGATCCCGCACCGGGTGGTGCTGAGGGCTGAATGCTACCCATCATCCTCAAGCTCAAGCTGGCGACCACGGCCGCGCTCGGGCTCGCCGCCTCGGCGAGCCCCGCGCCGATGCCGAGCCAGGCGTTCGCGGCGGTGATCGCCGAGCGCGCCGCGGCTCCCGTCGAGGTCAAGCTGTTCGACGAGAACCACCAGGTTCACACCGTGGTCGGCATCCGCCGCGACGGCACGATGGACAAGGCCACCGCGGCGGAGGTCACGCACCTGTTCCGCTGCAAGACGACGGCGCGCGAGCACGCCATGGCGCGCCGCACGCTGTCGATGCTCGCCGACATCGCCGAGAAATACGAGGGCAAGGAGATCGAGTTCGTGTCCGCGTATCGCGTGCAGGCCGGCGAGTCGCCGACCTCGCCGCATCGCGACGCGCGCGCGATCGACTTCCGGATCCGCGGCACCAAGCTCACCGAGATCCGCGACTACCTGTGGCGCAAGTACTCCGACGCCGGCATCGGCTGGTACCCGTCGGAGGAGTTCATCCACATGGACACGCGGCCCGGCCTCCACGACACGGCGTGGACGTTCATGAACGGCGACAACCACTACCACCCGTACTGGGCGGAGGTGGCGCGGCAGCCCGCTGCCGAGAAGACCGAGCGCCCGAGCCACCGCCCCGGCGTGTGATCTCGCGGTTCGCGCCGTCGACGACCGGCGAGGCCCACCCGGGCACGCTGCTCGCCGGCCTGCTGGTCTGGCTCGATGCCCGCGCGCGCGGCGGCCGCGCGATCCTGCGGCTCGAGGATCTCGACACGACGCGGATCAAGGCCGCGTGGTCGGCGCAGATGATCGAGGCCTGCGCCTGGCTCGGCCTGGGCTGGGACGAGGTCGTGGTGCAGAGCGATCGCCGCGCCGCCCACGAGGCCGCGCTCGACGCGCTCGCCGCCGCGGGCCGGCTGTATCCGTGCACGTGCAGCCGCGCCGATCGCGCCGGCGGCCGGCGCGCGCCCGACGGCAGCTGGGCCTATGGCAACGTCTGCCGCGGCCGGTCGCTGCCCGATGGCGGCTGGCGGGCCGCGCGCGATGCGATCCGCGTCCAGCTGCCCGATGATCGCATCGACTTGATCGACGACGGCGGCAGCGATCTGTCGCAGACCCCGGCGGTCGAGCTGGGCGATCCGGTCGTCCGCCGGCGCGACGGGATCATCGCCTACCAGCTCGCGGTGGTGGTCGACGACCGCGACGCCGGCATCACCGACGTCGTGCGCGGCCGCGACATCGCGCCGTCGACCGCGACGCAGATCCAGCTGCAGCGCCTGCTCGGGATCGCGACGCCGCGCTACCGCCACCACTTCCTGCTGCTCGAGCCCGGCGGCCAGGGCAAGCTCGCCAAGCTGCACGGCTCGATCCCGCTGTCGCGGCTGCGCACGCGGCACGACGGGCCGGCGCTGTGCGGCTTGCTCGCCCACGCGGCGGGGCTGCGGCCGACCCCGGCGGCGTGCCGCCCGGCCGAGCTGGTCGGCGACTTCGCCTGGGCGCGCGTCCCGGCGGGCGATCGGGTCGCGCGCTGGACCGACGCCGGCCTGGTGATCGATGCGACCCAAGCCCGAGGCTGATCGATCAGCGGAGGTCGAGGCCGAGCTCGACCAGCGCGGCGCGGTCGCGCGCGCCGGGGACCAGCGGGGTGAGGCCTTGCTCGAAGCGCAGGCCGGCGGTGAGCGGCGTGCCGGGCAGGGCGAGCTCGGCGCCGGCGGCGAGGCCCAGGCCGGTGCGGTGGATCGGGGCGTCGGCGCGGCGGGTGGCGAGGCGGAGCTCGCCGCGCAGCTGGGCGACCAGGGCGAGCGAGCCGGCGGCGCGCGCGGCCGCGGCGCCGAGCACGGTGACGCCGAGGCCGACGCCGGCGCCGAGCACGTCGACGGCGGGGCTCGCCATGACGTCGCCGCCGCGGCGGGAGCCGTCGGCGCGGGCGGCGATGAATAGCGCATCGGGCAGCGCGGCGGGGAGCGGGATGCGCGAGGTCGCGGCGACGGCGATGCCGGCGCGGGCGGTGGCCGCCGTGTCATCGAACATGCCGGCGCCGAACCGGACGCCGATCGAGACCCCCGGCGGACCGGCGGGAGCCGGCGCGCGGCGGGCGAGCGGATCCTCGATCGGCGGCCCGCTCGGGGCGCCGAGGTCGCCGGCGAGCTTGCCCTGGATCAGCGACGGGTGGCGGATGTCGGGCGGCGGCGCGGTGTGCTCCTCGCCGAGCTCGCCGGTCGTGTCGTCCGCGCCGATGTCGATCACCCGGCCGCGCGGCGCGGCCGCCGCGGCCTGGCTGATCACGATCCCCACGAGCACGATCGAGCGCCTCACGTTGCCCAGGATGACACGCGGTCGCTACGATGGTTGCAGCGATGGTTGCAGCGATGGATGACGCGTCGGGTGCAGACAGGGGCGACGCGGCCGCGACCGTCCGGCGGATCCTCGGCCGCTACCTCGAGGAGATCGTCGAGCGCCACGAGTTCTGTCCGTGGGCGCGCGGGGCGCGGCTGCAAGGCGAGCTCGCGGTCGGCATCGTCTGGGGCGAGCCCGACCTCGACGCCTGGCAGCACGAGGCCGAGCGGCTGATGGCCACGCCCGGCGCCGCGGTGGCGATGGTGGTGGCGCCGGAGTCGAGCCTCGCGCGCCACGCCCTCGCCCGGCTGCGCGATCAGCTCGCCGCCGCGCTGCCGGCGGCCGGCGTCGCCGAGTTCCACCCCGACGCGCCGCTCGACCTGGCGACCCCGGCGCGGCTCGTGCCGTTCCTGCGCCGCTCGCCCGACCCGATGCTGCAGCTGGTGCCGCTCCGCCTGCTCGACGCCGCGCGCGCGACGCCGCCCCCGCCGGACCGCGCGCAGCAGGCGGCGATGCTGCGCGGCCACGCGCCACCGCCGCGGCCGGCGATCGCCGAGCGGATCGCCGCGGCCAACCACGCCACCGCGGCGCGCGCCCACGCCGAGCTCGCCGCGCGGCTCGACGCGATCGCCGCCGATCGCGCGGCAAGCTACGCCGCCGCCGGGATCACCGCGACGGTGTCGTGGTCCCGGTCGCGCTCATGACGATCGACACCGGGCCGTTGGTCGCGAGCGACTTGAACGACTTCGGCGTCGTGATGTTGCAGTTGGTCGAGCCGACGAACCCGGGCTTGGTCTCGGTGCCGGCGTTGCTGCCGATGAAGAACTTGTTGCCGGTGTTGGGCAGGTCGAGCTCGACGACAAAGCTGGTCCCGGCCGCGATATCGGCGATCACCGGCACGGTCATCGCGGTCGGCGCCGCCGTGTCCTTGATCGTGATCGCCTTGGTCACGAGGTTGGTGATCGTGCCGGTCAGCGTGGCCGTCGTCGGCGTCACCGTGCCGGCGTACGTCCCGATCTTGAGCGTCGCCGGCTGGCCGTTGCCCGAGGTCGACGTGGCGACCTGGATGCCGAAGTCGACCTGGGTCAGGTGCAGCGCGCCGGTCACGCTGGCGTCGGCCGGCGTGAACACGCGGTAGAAGTTGTTGTCGAAGGTGATGTCGGTGTCGGCGTCGTAGCAGGCGATCGAGTTGGCGCTGATCACCATGTTGGTCGCGGTCTGGGTCAGCGTGACCACGTCGGGCGGCGCGTCGATCACGGCGGCGTCGGGATCGAACGTCCCGCCGGTGTCGTGGCCACCATCGGAGTCGCGGCCGGCGTCGACCAGGCCGCCGATGATCGCGTTCGGAGGCGCTGC
>DASWOO010001251.1:0-1754 GCA_036404335.1 Kofleriaceae bacterium | reverse complement strand
AGATACAAATAGCACGAAAACAACAATTACAATCACAATCACAATCACAATCACAATCACAATCACAATTACAAAACCAAAAACAAATACAGCCGGATACAAATGACAAGGAAAATGAAAATGAAATTGAAAATTTGGAATTAACTGAAGATGAATTAAATATATCTCGTCGAGGAACAGCGTGCCGGCGTCCGCGGCGCGGACGAGGCCGGGGTGATCGGTCTGCGCGCCGCTGAACGCGCTCTTCTTGTAGCCGAACAGCTCGCTCTCGACGAGGTTCTCGGGCAGCGCGCCGCAGTTGACCGGCACGAACGCGCCGCGGCGATCCGACTGCGTGTGGATCGCGCGGGCGATCACTTCCTTGCCGGTGCCGCTCTCGCCCTCGATCAGCATCGGGATCTCGGACGACGCGATCTGGCGCAGCCGGGTCAGCTCCGCGCTCCAGCCGGGCATCAGCGTCGCGAACCCGGGCGGGCCGTCGTTGGGCACGAGCTCGACCATCGTCGCGGCGTCGGCATCGACCGGCAGCCGCTCGAAGAACAGGAACAGCGTGTGGCCCAGCTCGATCAGCGAGCCGTCGGTCAACACGGCGCGCTTGGTGGTGTGGCCGTCGACGATCGAGCCGTTCTTCGACTCGGTGTCGGTCAGCACCCAGCGGCCGAAGCTCGGCTCGATCCGGGCGTGCTTGGACGACATCCACTTGTCCGGTACCCGGACGGCCAGCTCGGTGCCGAGCAGCTCGCCGCGGCGCTCCGGACCGCGCCCGAGGGTCACGCCGGTGAGGTCGGACAGCCGGTAGCGAACGGAGCCCGCGCGGGGGCGCCCGCACTCGAGAACGAGGACCAGGACAGGCTCGGGTCGCGGACCGACGCGGCCTGTCTTGCCATCCTCGTGGAAGCTAAGGGTCGTGCCCTGCGCGTCACCCACAAGACGCACAGCTTAACATCGCTCTGCGCCTGGAATGTCAGACCCGTCCGTTAGCGTTGTGCGGTGGGTGATCTTCTGAGCTTTCCCAGCGTCGCGATCCAGCCGGCAGCGAAGCTGCTCGGGTCCCGCCGCGGGCTGCTTCGCGGCACCCCGGCGGCCACCTGGTACGAGCGCGGTTGCCAGCTCGAGCTGCAGGATCCGGCCGGCGCGATCGCCGCCTACGCGCGCGCGATCGCCGGGTGTCCAACGTTCGCCGATGCGCACAATAACCTCGGCCGGCTGCACCATGATGCGCGCTCGCTGGCCGTCGCCGAGAGCTGCTATCGCCTGGCGATCTGCGCAGACGACCGCGTCGCGCTGTACTGGTTCAATCTCGGGGTCGTCGTCGAGGATCAGGGCCGGCACGCCGAGGCGATCGCGGCCTACGAGCGCGCGCTCGAGCGAGACGCCGAGGCCGCCGATGCGCACTACAACCTGGCGCGCCTGCTCGAGCTGAACGGCCGGCGCGCCGGCGACGAGATCGAGATGCGCCGGGCCGTGCGTCACCTGCTGAGGTACCGCCAGCTGCGACAAGGTGCCACAGCTGGCAAACGCTGATCAGACGCGCTGCCACCAGCCGATCTTCAGATAGTCGGCCTGCGGGAAGCTGACCGGATGATCGACCTCGGGCGGGATCTCGTGGTGCCTGGTGAACCCGGCGCCGAGCGCGTCACCGACGGTCTTGTGGAACGTGGGGCGGTCGATCCGGCTGGTGCAGCACGCGGCGACCAGCGTCCCGCCGGAGCCGACGAGCGCGGCGGCGGCGCGGTACAGCTTGCGGTAGGCGG
>DASWOO010001250.1:0-2877 GCA_036404335.1 Kofleriaceae bacterium | reverse complement strand
CTGGATCTCGTCGGGGCCCACGGCCGCGCCGAAGGACAGCCGCGGCCCGCTGACGGTGGTGGTGAACCAGGCGCCGCTCTATCAACATCCGCCGGTCGCGGCGCAGATCTATTATCAGCTCAACGCGGCCCCGGGCTCGCACACCATCACGCCGCCCGACCTCGCCTACGGCGGCGATGGCACGTTCTACGTCATCCAGGTGCGCGGCCTGACCGGCAGCTTCGTCGGTGCCTCGCATAACCACGTCGACGGCTCGGCGCTCACCAGCATCTCGACCCAGCTCTCGGCCGCCGCGAGCGCCGGCGACTTCGTGGTCGCGATCGGCGGCGAGGACGACCAGGTCGACTACGGCCCGAACGCCGGCATGTCCGCCCCGCCGGCCGGCTGGCAGTCGATCGGCGTCCAGCAAAATGCCTCGGTCAACGTGCCCTCGGCCGCGTTCTTCCGGATCGCCACCTCGCCGGGGCCCCAGCCCGTCTCGTGGCACTGGAACGACAACACCACCAACGTCACCGGCGCCGCGATCGCCGCGTTCCGCTGAGCCACCGGCGGCCCTCTCACCGACATCCACGTACGCGGCCCGCGCGCGATCGCCGATAGTTTCGGCTTCCCGCCGCGCCGCGAAGCTGCCCGGTCGACATCGCCACACGATTCTGGTGTTGTGAGTACGTGGCGCCGGAGTGCACCGTGTGTCCCGGCGCGTGCGGCAACGGAGTTTGCGATGCGGGCGAGACCCACGCCAACTGTCCGTCGGACTGCGGATCGGAGGCGGCTCGGCTACCTGTGACCGGGGGCCTCGAGCTGGCCGAGCACGTGGACCGCGCCGATGATCACGATCGGGCGGAACGCCAGGTTCAGGATCGGGATGGCCAGCACCGCGGCGGTCGACAGCGCGAAGCCCAGCATCATGCCGGGGTGATGCTCGATCAGCGCGATCTCCTCGCGCCATGACAGCGAGAGTCGATCGCACAGCCGGGCGAACCGGCGGACGAGGCCACCGGCGACGGGGATCCGGTCGGCGGCCGTGAACAGCCAGCGCACGTACCACGGCGGCGCCACCTGCCCGGCCGCGGCCTCGACGCTCTCGATCGTCTCGCCGGGGTGCAGCACGCGCGCCGAGTCGAACGCCTCGACGACGACCCAGTGCAGCGCCCAGCCCGCGGCGGCGACCTTGACCAGCACGCCACCGACGCCGGGCACGAGCGCGAGCAGCACGGTGAACGGCGCGAGCGCGAGGACGACGAGGATCGCCTGGTGGATGACCCGGCGGATCACGCGGCGCAGCGGCTCGATGCACGGCTCGGCGTGCGGGAAGCCGAGCGCGTGGCGCGCGTGGACCGCGAGCCGGGCATAGTGGCTCGCCAGCACGATCGACGGCAGCGGCGCCAGCGCGGCGAACGTGGTGTAGAACCGGTGCAGGAAGTCGCCGCGCTGCCCGAGCGCCGCGACGACCGCGCAGACCGCCGCGAGCAGGCCCGCGGGGATCAGCGCCGCGCGCAACAGCTGGGGCCGGGTCGCGAGCATGCGGGCGCCGAGCAGCGGCTGGGTGAGCCCGTAGACGAACCGGCCGACGAGCTGCGGCGGTGGCGGGCGCGGGGCGCTGTGATCGGTCGCTGCGGACATCGTCGAGCCCGAGTCTAGCGCGTCCGCATGACGACGGTCACACCCTCGGCCGGAAGCCCGGCGGTCGGTACGCGCCGACGATCCGGTCGCCCCAGCCGCGCGCTCGATCAGAATGCCATTGTTGCAGACCTCGCAGCTCGGGCAGACGTAGACACGGCGAGCGTGACGAGCACGGCGTCGCCTCGACAATGATCCGCCGAGCCGATCGAACGCATCGTAAAGCCGCTGCCGCGGATTTGCCTGATGTGGACTTGCTCGGAGAAGCATGTGAGAAGTGGACTCGTGACAACCATGCGAGGCGCGTAGCATGCAGATCGTCGTGCATCTGAGCCGCGCGAGCGCCGCGACCCTAGCGGACGCCGAGACCTCGCTGCGGGCCGCGCAGCCGGGCGGCGCGGCGCAGCGGCACGACGACGGCCAGGGCTTCGACTGGCGCCTCGAGGTCGCGCGCGACGCGCACGGCTGGGAGCTCGAGGTCAATCGCCTCGTGCTCGCGCTGGGCCAGGCCCTGCGCCCGGCCGCGGCCGCCGGCAGCGTCGTGCAGCTCGAAGTCGAGCTCGGCCGCGCCGATCGCGCGCAGATGAACACCCACGTCGGGCTCGGCTTCGGGCCCGAGCTGCTCGCCCGGCTCGGCGCCTGGGGCATCGCGCTCGCGGTGACGAGCGCCCTGATCTGATGCTCACCATCGTCGGCTTCCGCTCGCGCGACGACGACCGCGCGATCTTGCTCGCGCTCGGCCGCGCGATGAACGCGGCCTGGCCCGGCGTGTTCGAGGACGAAGACTTCAAGCCTCGCCGCCGCGGGTTCAGCTGCTACGTCGCCGACGCGGGCGACTGGCAGGAGCATGTCCAGGGCACGATCGACTTCCTCGAGGAGTGCGGCGAGATCTTCGCCCGCGCCGCCAGGGTCGGGATCCGCGTGATGTTCGACACCGCGATCTGGCCCGAGGACCGCGCGGCGCAAGGCCGGGTCCGCGTGACCTTCCCGCCGTCGCTCATGGCCCTGCTCGGCGCGAGCGGCGCGCTGTTCCTGGTGTCCGACTACGTCGGTGCGGACGACCGTCCACCGCGCCCGGCGGGCGAGGACGAGGACGAGGACGAGGTCTAACGAAGCTGGAGCCGCTGGCCGGGTATGATCCGGCGACCTACGGTTTACGAAACCGTTGCTCTACCACTGAGCTACAGCGGCGTGGTGAGGCGTAACTGGTACCCGAGGCGGGTTGGACGCGCAAGTGGGGCGGCAGGAAACCTCGTG
>DASWOO010001249.1:0-1656 GCA_036404335.1 Kofleriaceae bacterium | reverse complement strand
GCTCATCCTGTTCAGCTCCAACCGCGGCAGCGGCAGCAACAACCTGTGGTACGCGACGCGCACCGACGTGGCGCAGCCGTTCGGCGCGCCCGCGCAGGTCCCGACCGTCAACAGCGCGGTCGATGAGGGCGATCCGTTCCTCAGCGAGGACGGCTGCACGCTGTACTTCTCGCGCCGGAACGCGACCTTCGATCTGTACAAGGCGGTCGCCAGCGCGGGCTCGATGTCCCGGTAGCCCACCTCGCCCGTCGGCCCGGCGCTCAGTGCACGCCGCCGGTGATGTGCAGCGGCCCGGCCATCGCCGGCGCGCTGGTGTCGCGAGTGCCGAAGTAGATCGCCGAGCCGCCGGCGCCGGCGACGATCAGGCCGGCCGCGGCGAGGACGTACCAGTGCTGGTACCAGGCCGCCTCGGCGCCGCGCCGGTTGAGCTCGGCCTCGACCTTGACCTCGCCATCCGGGGGCAGGGCGACCCGGGTCGAGAATGGCACATAGCCGGTCTTCTCGACCTTGATCTCGTAGCTCGCCGGCGCGCGCAGCTGCAGCGCCGCGAGCGGCGTGAGGCCGCGCGGCTCGCCGCCGACGGTCACCGCCGCGCCCGCGAGGTTCGACACGATGTCGATCACGCCGAACCGCAGGAAGTCGCCGGGCGGCAAGAGCCGGGTCGTGTAGCCCTGGAGCTGGGCCTCGCTCGGCGACGCGCCGGCGGCGAGCGAGTCGGCGACCCGGCCGACCACCGACTTGTCGGCGACGTCGATCCGCTGCATCGTCAGGATCACGTCGCCCATCTCGCTGACGCCGATCAGCAGGACCTCGGCGACGCCGGCCTTCTGGCCGATCCGGGCGATGCACCCGGCCTCGCCGCCGCACTTCACCAGCACCTGATCGAGGTGATCGCCGTACACCGCGCGCGCCTGGTCCGGGCCGAGCAGCTGCAGCGAGGTCTGCTTGGCCAGCGCCTCGACCACGCGGCTCGAGATGCGCGGCAGCGCCGACGAGCCGGCGCGATACTCGAGCACCATCACCTTGCGCCGCGGATCCGGATCGGCGGCGGCGGTCTGGGCGGTCAGCGCGATCAGCGCGGTCACGGCGAGGCCCCGGCGCATCGCTACTTCTTCCCGTACAGAAACGTCATCGAGCTGATGTGGTGATCGTAGCTCGCGTTGGTCATCGGGTTGTCGGGCGCCGGCGCGCTCTGGCCCGACGCCGACGCGCACGCCCAGTCGCCGATCGCCCGGTTGTTGCCGCTCAGCGTGATCACGCCGTCGCACCAGCTGCGATAGCGCTGGACCGCGCCGCCGGTCGACGCGTCGAACACCCGCAGCTCCTCGGTGTCGATCTCGAACATCGGGATGTTCGCCGGCGCCACCGCGTCGCCGTGGAAGTGCGCGGTCGTGGTCAGCGCGGCGTAGTCGCCGCCGGCGCCGATCTCGAGCTGGCCGAGCACCACCGAGGTGGCGCCGAGCTGGCGCTGGACGCCGGCGAAGTCGGTGGCCTCGACCACCTGCTGCGCCATCTCGGTCCACAGCACGTGCGGCGGGTCCTGGGTGACCAGCGACGCCACCAGCAGCGACGTGGTCGCCGGCGGATCCTCCAGCCCGACGTAGGCCTGGCCGTTGGACACCGCGAGCACGGTCGGCTCGGCGGTCGACGACACCG
>DASWOO010001248.1:0-7329 GCA_036404335.1 Kofleriaceae bacterium | reverse complement strand
GTGCTGGCCAGGGTGGACGGCCACTGGCGGATCCTCGCCTCGGTGTGGAGCGAGGCGGCCGACAACGCCAAGGTCAACAAGGCGGCGAAGGCGGCCAGGTTGCCTGGGCTCACCGCGCTGGCCGGCAAGGATCCGGCGCCGGCCGTCGGCGAGGCGCTCGCCGCGTGGCTCGCTGGCAGCTGGTGCACGCGCACCTGGCGACCCGCGACTAGCGCAGCGTGCAGCGCACGGTGATGCCGGTGCCGGCGACGGTGAGCCGGCCGGTGGCGCCCGGCTCGATGACCCGCAGCGCGCCCGGCGGGCCGACGCCGGTCCAGGCGACGGCGCCGGACGGCTCGAGGATCGCGACCAGCGCGGCGATCGGCTCGCCGCCGCGGCGCACGGTGTCGGCCGAGGCCGCGAGCGCGGACGCGAGCTCGGCGAGCGTGGGGCCCGCCGGGCCGTCCGGGGTCATCGCCGCGAACGCCCCGGTCAGCGCCGCGGTCGCCAGCGCCGCGGCCACGCCGCCGAGCTCGGCCTGGGTGACCAGCAGCGCGACGCGCGCGCCGGCCAGGAGGCTCGCCGACCACGCCGCGCCGGCGTCGGCCTCGATCGCCCACGGGCCGAGCGCGCCGTCGGGCCGGGCGGTCCGCTGCATCGCCTCGGCGACCTCGACCTCGCGCGCCGTCGCGCCCTCCCGCGCCGCCGCCCGCGCCAGCTGCACGTAGGTCAGCGCCCGCGCCGCCGCCCGCGCCGACTCGGCGACCAGCCCGCGCTCGGCCTCGCGCAGCGCCTGGCGATGATCGGCCTCGACCAGGCCGACCAGCCCGCCGCCATCGACCAGCGGCACGATCAGCGTCGCGCCGTGCGCGCCCACCGCCGCCTCGAGCCGCGGCCGGATCGGCCCGAGCCGCATCGTCTTGAGCTCCACCGCCGCCAGCGGCTCGCCATGGTCGGCGAGCCAGGCCGCGACCGCCGGGTCGAGCCGCCAGCGCTCGTCGCCCGCCCACCACACCGCGCGCACCTCGACCGCGATCGCCTGCCACAGCGCGGTGAGCCCGGCCGCGATCCGCCGCTCGTCGTCGACGTCGGTCAGCCCGGTCACGAACCCCTCGAGCGCGCGCTCGCCGAACACCCGCGGCGGCGCCTGCCGCCGGCCGAGCCCCCACATCAGCAGCATCACGCTCATCCACACCGCGCTGCCGGCCGCCGCGACCTCGACCGGCGCCGCGCCGTCGAGCGCCAGGGCGATCCCGGCGAGCAAGCCCGACGCTCCGAGCAGCCCGAGCAGCTCGTACATCACCTTGCGGTCGAGGCCGCGCGGCCGCAGCAGATCAGTGCGCAGCTCGAGCTGCAACGTGATGCCGCACGCGACGAGGACCGGCAGCCACGCGATCGGATACCCGCCGATCACCCCGTGCAGCATCAGCATGTCGCTGGCGCCGATGATGGCCAGGGCGATCGCCACCGCCACCACCTGCATCATCTTGCGGCGTTCGCGGCGCATCATCGACCGCCACGCGATGATCAGCCCGACGCCGAGCCACAGCGGCATCTGCGCCAGGTGCAGCTCGGTCAGCGGCCCGGCGGTGATGTAGAACACGCCCGAGCTCAGCCGGCGGACGCCCGGCACGATCCAGTCGTTGCTCCAGCACAGCGCCAGCATCGCCGCGCCGACCGCGCCGCCGAGCCGGGCGACCCAGCGGTGGCGCTCGAGCTGGCCGCTGAGCCCGAGCAGGACCAGCTGCAGGCTCGGGCCGATCAGCGCGAGCGGCCCGGTGCCGAGCCGGAGCAGCCGCAGCGCCGCCGCCGGGTCGTCGGTGCAGGCGGCCAGGCTCGAGCACAGCGCCCAGGGCAGCGCCGCCATCACCGCGCCGATCACGCCGAGCCGCAGCACCCGGTCGCCGCGGACCAGCGCGGCGACGACCCCGACGGTGGCCAGCGACGCCACGCACCCTACATAGGGCACGCAGAGCCAGCTCCACTGCAGGTCGAACACGCACCCTCGACGCTACAACGTCGAGATCACGCTGCCAAAGCCCCAGATGCGCCAGGGCGGGCTCGACTCGAGAATTCGCGGCTGTGTACAATGCCCGTCCTTGTCCCGGCGCTCCCCTCGCTATCGCATCGACATCGCGGCAACCGCGGTCCCGCTCCTCGGTGGCGACATGGCGGTGTGCCGCACGCTCGATGTGTCGGAGGTCGGCGTCAGCCTCGACACCGCCGCGTGGTTCCCGCTCGGCACCCGGCTGTCGCTGTCGCTGACCGACCCGGCGACCGGCTCGGCGATGGAGATCATCGGCGACGTGGTCCGCGAGGCGGTGGCGCCGAGCTGGACGCTGGGCGTGCTGCTGATCGAGCCGCCGCTCGAGTGGCAGGCGGTGGTGCTGGCGGCCGCGCGCCGGACCAACGGCGGGCCGGCCCGGTCGCCCAAGCGGCTGCGCGTGCTGGTGTTCGGCGACGAGCACCGCCAGCGCGGCGCGATGGCGCTGTACGTGACCAGCGGCTGGGACGTGCTGTTCGCGACCGAGGAGGACTCGATCGCCGAGGCCCTGGCGCATATCGACCTCGACGCGGTCGTCGCCGAGCTCGACCTCACCGATCCCCGGCTGTTGCCGATCATGCAGAGCGTCCGCAGCCGCCAGCCGCGGGCGCGGCGGATCGTGCGCGGCGCCGGCCGCGGCGCGTCGGACGTCGTGCACCGGTTCGTCGACCGCGACGCCGGGCTCGAGGCGCTGCTCGACGCGGTGACCGCCGACATGCCGCTGACCTGACCGGCCTCTGACGCGCGGGGTGCGCGAAACCGGTGAAGATCTGGCGTCGGCGCGCTGCGCGTCTCGGGGAATCGCGCACTTCGCTGCGGGCACGCCGCTTGTACAGCAGCGGCGACATGCACGCGCGCTGGCTGAGCTGTCTGATGATCGTGGGAACGGCGACGACCGCGGCGGCGCAGGCCGCGCCCCAGGGGCCGCCGGCGGTGATCCCGCTCCAGCCGCCGTCGAGCAGCGCGCCGTCGTACGCCAGCTACACCCCGCCGCCGCCGGCCCCGGAGCCGCAGCTGGTTCGCGAGCCGGACTATCGCTGGCAGCTGGTGGTCAGCGACCTCGGGGTGATCGGCATGCTCGCGAGCGCGCGCGAGAGCGGGGTCGAGCTGGGCCTGCTGACCTACGCGTTCGCCGCGCCGATCATCCACGAGGCCAACGCGGACGGCACGCGCGCGCTGTCCAGCCTCGGGCTCCGGCTCGGCCTCCCGCTGGCCGGCGCGCTGACGATGGGCTTCGTGGCCAAGGCCGTCGGCACCTGCGGCGGCGCCTACTGCGATTCCGACGACGGCCCGGTCGCGTCGATGCTGGTCGGCGCGCTCGTCGGCATGGCCGCCGCGATCGTGATCGACGACGTCTACATCGGCCGGCCGCGCACGATCGAGAGCCGCGGCATCAGCCTGTCGGCCAGCGTCGACAAGAGCCGCACCACGGTCGGGCTCGCCGGCCGGTTCTGAGCGGCTACAGCGGCGCGGCGGTGTCGAGGGTCAGCGCGATGCCGTGGACCACCGCGGCGATGCGCACCGCGTCGAGCACCTGCTCCTTGGTCCCGCCCTGCTCGCGGATCGTGTGCTCGTGGGCGCGGACGCACTTGTCGCAGCCGGTGATCGCCGACGCGGCGAGGCACCACAGCTCGAAGTCGAGCTGCGCGACGCCCGGCTTGCCGATGATCTGCATCCGCAGCCGGGCCGGCATCGCCGCGTAGTCCGAGCCGTCGCCCATCATGTGCTGGAAGCGATAATAGATATTGTTCATGCCCATGATCGACGCCGCGCCCCGCGCCGCCGCCTGGGCCTCGGGCGACAGCTGCGCCGCCGCGTCGGCCGCGATCGCGGTGACGACCTCGGCGTTGCGCGCCGTGATCGCCGCCGCCAGCGCCGTGCCCCACGCCTGCTGCGGCGTGAGCGCGGTCGAGCTGGTGAGCACGCCGAGGTTGATCCGCAGATCCTTCGCGGTATCGGGGATCCGCGTCTTCAGCTGTTCGAGGGACATGGCGGGCTCCTGTACGGCGCTCAGGCCGCGGTCAGCGTCTTCTCGCCCTTCTGCCAGTTGCAGGGGCACAGCTCGTCGGTCTGCAGCGCGTCGAGCGTGCGCAGCACCTCGGCCGGGTTGCGGCCGACCGACAGGTCGTTGACCGACACGAAGCGGATGACGTTCTCCGGGTCGACGATGAACGTCGCGCGGAGGCACACGCCCTCGGCCTTGTCGAGGATGCCGAGCGCCTGCGACAGCTCGCGCTTGATGTCGGCGATCATCGGGAACGACAGCGTCTTGAGGTCCTCGTGGTGGGTGCGCCACGCGTGGTGCACGTACTCGCTGTCGGTCGACACGCCGAGCAGCTGCGCGTCGCGATCCGCGAAGTCGCCGTTCAGCTTGCCGAACGCCGCGATCTCCGTCGGACACACGAACGTGAAGTCCTTGGGCCAGAAGAACACGACCTTCCACTTGCCCGAATACGAGGCCTCGCTGACGTCGATGAAGTCCTTGTCAGGACCCGAAACTGCCTTCGCCTGGAACGCCGGAAACTTATCGCCGATGGTGAGCATCTGGAAAACAACTCCTGTTGGTTGCGCCCACCATGCGGCTCGTGACGCAATAAGTCCAATCAGCCCAGCGCATCGCTCTGATAGCCTCAGCCTATCAAGCCGCGCCCGCCCCGATCTCGGTTCAGGTCTGATCTCTCGCCGAGGTGGGGGGCGCAGCGACCGAGGTCTGCCTACCCAGTACCGGCCGCTTGCTCGGCGAGTTGACCCTGCACGCAGGGCCGCGGAGATCGTCTGACGCCTGCCCGCGCGGCTAGTGAAAGTCTTGCTTGAGCTCGTGCTCGAGCTTGGCGATCGTGGCCTTTTGCTTGTCGAGGACCTCGCGCAGCTGGCGCTGGGCCTGCTCCTCGCGCATCCGGGTCGCCCGGTCGCGGCCGGCGCGGGCCACGGCGGCGATCGCGACGACGCGCGAGACGGTGACCGCGACCTGGGTGATGGCCTCGATCACGACGAGCTGGTCGTCGGGGGCGCGCAGGGCGCGCTCGATCGAGACCAGCAGGCGGTCGAAGACCTGCTCGGCGTCGGCCAGGACCGACTCCTCGCTGTCGCCCCAGGCGAGGCGGCGGGCGACGGCGTCGTGCAGCTGGAGGTCGAGCCCGGGGATCGACTCGCCGCCGACCGACAGGGCGCGGAGCAGCGCGTCGAAGACCTCGGCGCCGGGCGGCTCGCGGTCGCCGTGCAGCGCGGTGTCGAGCGCCTCGTCGCGCAGGACGCGCACCGCCTCGGTCAGATCGATGCCGGACATCACCACTCCGTATTGCCGCGGGCGCCCCACGGCAGGCTCGGGTCGACGATGGTCGCGAACTTGCGCTCGAGGTCGGCGCGCTTGCGCTCGGCCTGCTCGACCTGGGCGCGCAGCTCGCCGGTCACGGCCTGGACCTCGCGCAGCTTGTCGCTGAACGGGTTGGCCGCCTCGAGCACCAGGCCGGTCGTCGCGCCGACCAGCCGCTGGTGCGCCGTGCTGAGCGCGCGCAGCACCCGGACCCGCACCGCGAGCGGCGCGCGCACCTGGTGCACGCTCGACGCGACGAGGATCCGCGCCTTGTCGAACGCGTCGTACAGCGGCATCACCCCGGCGTTGTCGACCGCGCGCACGCCGTACAGCTCGCGCGCCGACAGCACCGCGGCCGCGAAGTTGCCGCCGCTGTCGGTCGCCACGGTCTCGAGCGCGGCGAGGATCTGCCCGACCAGCTCGGCCTTGGCCGTCACCCGGCCCCGCGCGACGGTGATCGTCTGGCCGATCGCCTTCATCACCTCGCCCGACTCGCCCGACTGCGTCACCGGCCGGTCGGGCCGCATGAACGGGATCGTCGGCCGCTCGGCGGCGAACCGATCGGTCGGCGTCCGCTTGCCGCGCAGATCCTGGGTCTCGGCCAGGTCGCGGACCTCCTGCAGCTCGTCGAGGCTGAGCGACTCGGTCGTGGTGTGCTCGTTCGTGTCCATCGTCGCGCCGTGCAGCTCGATCAGGTCGGCGTCGACCTGGCGCAGCCGCTCGGCGAGCAGGCCGCCGAGCGCGAGCTCGACGACGATCAGCGCGCGCGACACCGCGACGTCGAGCAGGAACCCGAGCCGCGCGTCCGACTTGCGGACATCATCGACCACGGCGCGCGCGCAGGCGGCGAGGATGTCGACCAGCGCGCGGACCGCCGCCCACTCGCCGCCGCGCTCGAACCAGCCGGCCGCGAGGTTCTGCGCGAACGTCCACACGTTGACGCCGGTCGACTTCTCGAGGTCGTGATAGATCGCCTGGCACAGCGACAGCGCGACCAGCTCGAGCGCCTCGTGCGGCGGCAGCCCGCGCACGATCGGGTTGCGCGGCAGCCCGCGCTCGCTGGCGGTCTGCAGGAACAGCTGGCGCTTCTGCCACCACGCCAGCGCGCCGCTGGTCCGCACGACCTGGGTCGAGGTCGGCGCCGCCGATCCGGCCTCGATCACGATCGTCGAGACGTTGTCGCCGCCGCCGCCGCGCAGCGCCAGCTCGATCAGGTCGCGGGCGATGTGCTCCGGCGCGTCGCCCGAGCCGAGCAGGTACTGGATCGCCTCGGCCGAGGCGTAGCCGTACAGCCCGTCGGAGCACAGCAGCAGCCGATCGCCGACCCGCAGCTCGAGCTCGAGCGCGTCGACCTTGGTCTCCGGCTTGGAGCCGAGGTTGCGCGACAGCACGTTCTTGTACGGGTGGCGCTCGGCCTCCTCGGCGGACAGGAGGCCGCGGTCGACCAGCTCCTCGACAATGGTGTGGTCGCGGGTCAGGGTCTGCAGCCGGCCCTCGCGCAGCAGATAGGCGCGGCTGTCGCCGACGTGCGCGATCACGACGTGCATCGGGTCGATGACCAGGCAGGTCACCGCCGTGGTGCCCATGCCGTGGCGATCCTTGTGCTGCTGGGCCTGGCTGTGGACGGCGGCCGAGCCGGCCTGCAGCGCGGCCTCCATCAGCTGGCGCGGCGCGAGCGTGCCGCGGCGCTGGGCGACGAACTCGCGGACCGTGTCGCGCGCGAGCTGCGACGCGATGTCGCCGGCGTTGGCGCCGCCCATGCCGTCGAGCACGGCGTAGAGCCCGAGCCGCGGCTCGAGGATCAGCGCGTCCTCGTTGGCCGCGCGGACCTTGCCGACGTGGCTATCGCCGGCGGTCCGGATCTGCGGCGCCGGGCTCACGGCTTGCCCCCGGGCTTGCCCCGGGGCACCGGCGGCCGGGTCTTGCTCGCGGTCCGCGACGACGACCTGGGCTTGACCGGCGTGCGGGTCTCGTAGGCCTGGGTCGCGCGCGG
>DASWOO010001247.1:0-7073 GCA_036404335.1 Kofleriaceae bacterium | reverse complement strand
TCAAATGACGAATGCAGGGCTCGAAGGCGTGGTCGTCGCCGACACGCAGATCTCGGAGGTCGATGGTGAGCGCGGCCGGCTGATCATCGCCGGCGCGGACGTCGAACAGCTCGCGCCGGTGACGTCGTACGAGGCCGCGGTCAGCCGCGTGCTCGCCGCCGGCGCCGGCGACGCGGCGGCCACGGTCGCGGCCGGCGAGCTCGCCGCCGCGCGCCACGCGGCGTGGGCCCAGGTCGGCGCGCTCGGCGACGCGCTCGATCACCCCGACGGCATGGACGCGCTGCGCACCGCGCTCGGCCACCTGCGCGCCACCGGCGATCACCGGCGCGATGCGATCGCCGCGATCGGCGCCGCGCCGGTGTTCGTCGCCGCGTGGAGCCGCCGTCGGGCGGGTCGCGACCCGATCGCGCCGTCGGACCGCGGCCACGCCGCCGATTATCTACGGATGACCACCGGCGCGGACGGCGAGCCGGCGTGCGTCCGCGCGCTCGACGCCTACCTGGTCACCGTGATCGATCACGGGATGAGCGCGTCGACGTTCACCGCCCGCGTGATCGCCTCGACCCACGCCGATCTGCTGTCGGCCGTGGTCGGCGCGGTCGGCGCGCTGAAGGGCCCGCTGCACGGCGGCGCGCCCGGCCCGGTGCTCGACATGCTCGACGCAATCGGCGCGCCGGACCACGCCGAGGCCTGGCTGCTCGCCGAGCTCGCCGCCGGCCGCCGGATCATGGGCATGGGCCACCGGGTCTATCGCGTCCGCGATCCGCGCGCGGCCGTGCTCGAGGAAGCGGTGCGCCCGCTCGCGGCGTCGGGCCGGCTCGCGCTGGCGCGCGCGGTCGAGGCCGCGGCCGGCAAGATCCTGCGCGAGCGCAAGCCGGATCGCGCGCTCGCCGCCAACGTCGAGTTCTACACCGCCGTGCTGCTCGACGCCGTCGGCCTGCCGCGCGGCCAGTTCGCGCCGACGTTCGCGGTCAGCCGGATCGCCGGCTGGTCGGCCCACGTGATCGAGGAGCGCCGGACCGGCCGGCTGATCCGCCCGGCGTCGCGCTACGTCGGCCAGCTGCCGGATCAGGCCAGCCGCTGATCGTGATCGTCGAGGGTCGCGAGGTCGGGTAGCTGCGCGGCCTCGCCGGTCTCGAGGAACAGCCGGGTCGCCGGGTCGATCCGCGCGCCGGGGCAGCGCGCGGCGACGCGCTCGATGATGCCGCGCGGCCGGTCGTCGTCGCCGCCGACCAGCGGCTCGCCCGACACCCGGGTCCAGCGCACGACACGCAGGGTCGAGCCGGCGGTCGACACGATGTCGACGAATGTCGTGCCGCCGTACGCCGGCGGCAACCGGCGGCACGCGACCCCGACGATGTCGCGCCACAGGATCAGCCGCGCCGAGCCGTCCTCGCGCCGCGCGTCGATCCCGCCCGCCGTCAGCTCGACCGTGACCGCCAGGTACGCCAGCCGGCCGCGCAGCGGGATCGGCATCGGCAGCGATTGCGACCGCGGCCGACCCGGCGCGCGCGGCCGCGCGACCGGCGCGGGTGCCGGCGGCAGCGCGAGATACATCGCGGCGACCCCCGTGGTCACGCCGGCGATCAGCATCACCGGCGCCCAGTCCATCGCCAGCGCGCCCGTGAGGATCAGCGCGATCGCGGCGATCGCACAGATCAGCACCCGCGCGCGGTCACGGCCCATCGCCGTTCAGGATACAACCCCTGAGCGATGCGCGCTGCTGTCCTCGTCGCCTGGCTGATCCTCGCGATCCCGCCTCGCGCCTGGGCGCATCAGACGTCGGTCAAGTACGTCGACGTCGAGCTCGACGGCGCGCAGCTGCGCGTCCAGTTGAGCGTCGCGCCCGGCGACGTCACCGAGCCACTCGGCCTGCGCGCGGATGCCCGGCCCGGCGTCGCCGCCGCCGCGACCCCGGCCGTCGCCGCGTATGTCGCGCGCTGGCTCGCGATCGGCCCGCCCGGCGCGCCGCCGTGCCCGGCCACCGCCGCCGCCGCCGCGCCCGGCCCCGAGGGCCGGTTCGTCGTCGTCGAGTGGCGCGCGCGCTGCGATCGCGCGCCCGCGGCCGTCGCGCTCGACTTCACGGCGTTCTTCGCCGTCGACCCGGGCCACGAGGCGATCGTCACCGTCCACGCGCCCGGCGACACCGGCGAGCCGCGCGTCATCCGCGCCGACCAGCCGATCGCCCGGATCGCGTTCGGCGACACCGCGGGGCTCGCTGGCTGGATCGCCGCCGGCGTCGAGCACATCTGGGACGGCCGCGATCACGTCTGCTTCGTGCTCGCCCTGCTGCTGGTCGTGATGCTCGCGCGCGACCCGCACGGCTGGTCGGTCCGCGGCCCGGTCGCGACCCTGCGCCGCACCGCCGCGATCATCACGTCGTTCACCATCGCGCACAGCCTGTCGCTTGTCGCGGCGTCGCTCGGCTGGGTGCGGCTGCCAGGCGCGTTCGTCGAATCTCTGATCGCGTTCTCGATCCTCTACACCGCCATTGAAAATATCATCCGACCCGATGTCCGCTGGCGGTTCGCGCTGACCTTCGGCTTCGGCCTGGTCCACGGCCTGGGCTTCGCCTCGGTGCTGCGGGAGCGCCTGCCGCCCGACCACGTGGTCGCGCCGCTGTTCGCGTTCAACCTCGGCGTCGAGCTCGGCCAGCTGGTCATCGTCGCGATCGCCCTGCCGCTCGCGTGGCTGGCGGCGCGCGAGCTTGGCGCGGAGCGTTATCGCCGCCGGGTGTTACCGGCGCTGTCCCTGGCGCTCGCCGCCGTCGCGTTGAAGTGGCTGATCGAGCGAGTCTTCGGCGTCGCGCTCGGCGGCTTTTGGGGCCTGTAGGGGCTTCCCAGTCCGGATCAACCGGTCGATACTCGGCACAACTTGGCCCTCGTCGAGATGGAACCGCCGGTGGTCGATGACTACGTGAAGCCGGTCGTCATCTGTGTGGACGACGATCCGCACAACCTCAACGCGATCGGCCGCGTGCTGCGCGCGCGCTGCACCGTGCTGCTCGCGGCCAACGGCCTCGAGGCGCTCGAGCACGTCGAGAACCACCCCGAGGTGTCGTGCGTGCTCGCCGACCTGCGGATGCCGGGCCTGCCGGGCTCCGAGCTGCTGGCGCGCGTCGCCGAGCTCCGGCCGCACTGCCGGCTCGCGGTGGTCACCGGCTACCCCGAGTCCGACGAGCTGATCGCCGCGATCAACGCGGGCCACCTGCACTACGTCATCACCAAGCCGTGGCGGCTCCAGGACCTGATCCAGGTTGTCGATCAGCTGCTCCACACCCACCGGCTCGCCCGCGACAACGCGCGGCTGGTCGCCGAGCTGCGGCTCGCCAACCAGCAGCTGCGCGAGCAGGAGCGCGTGCTGGTCGCCCAGCTCGAGTCGCGCGGCCGCGAGATCTCGGCGGCGACCGAGCAGCTCGCGCAGATGGGCACCCGGCTCGACGCGCTGACCCTGCGCGACAACTTGACCGGCCTGTACACCCACCTGGCGTTCCAGGAGCGGCTGCGCGAGGAGTGCGTGCGGGCGCTGCGCTACGGCCAGCCGATGTCGCTGCTGATCGCCGACCTCGACGGGTTCGCCAGCGTCAACTACGACCTCGGCTACCAGGTCGGCGACGACATCCTGCGCCAGGTCGCGCGGGTGCTGACCGAGGACGAGGACGAGGCCGAGGATCTCGTCCGGGGCTCGGACATCATCGCCCGCTACTCCGGCGAGGAGTTCGTGCTGCTCCTGCCCGAGACCGGCAAGGCCGGCGCGCTGATCAAGGCCGCGCGGCTGCGCGACGCGGTCGCCGCCGCCGAGATGCCGGGCGACCGCCGCATGTCGATCTCGATCGGCGTGGCCGCGCTGCCCGACGACGCCGCCGACCCCGAGGGCCTGTTGACCGCCGCCGAGGCCGCGCTGCGCGGCGCCAAGCGCGGCGGCCCGGGCCGCGTCCACTTCTTCTCGGCCGCCGATCAGGCCGCGCAGGCCCGCGAGTCGACGCGCTCGTTCCCGCAGCTGCCGCCCGCCGACCGGTTCCGGCCGTACCAGGAGCGGATGCACGAGGTCACGGCGATCCTGATGCGCGACCGCTCGCTGTCGTGCCTGATGGTCGACCTGTCGCGGCTCCACCGGGTCGAGCTCGACCAGGGCGTCGCGCTCCACGCCGAGATCTACGACCACGCCGCGGCCGTGCTCGACCGGCTGCGCGGCTCGCTGCTCGATCCCGCCGACCTGATCTGCCGATCGGGCGACGGCGATGGCTACTTCGTGATCCTGTCGTCGCGGGTCGGCCAGCGGGTCAACCTCGAGGAGATGGCGAGCGGCGTCGAGCGCGCGATCGAGGAGGGCCTGGCGCCGATGGTCGTCGAGGTCCTGCGCGAGCAGCCGCGGATCTCGGTCGGCGCGGCGCGCGTGCTGGGTAACTCGCTGCTGCGCCCCGAGCGGATCACGGCGCGGCTGGTCGCCGACGCCGCGGCGTCGACCCGCAACCTGCGCGAGCGCAAGGCGCACCGCGATCGCACGACGCTGCAGGACATCATCCTCGGCGACGGCCTGACCTCGGTGTACCAGCCGATCGTCGACCTCGGCTCGGCCGAGATCTTCGCCTACGAGGCGCTGACCCGCGGGCCCAAGGCCACCGCGCTCGAGTCGCCGGCGACCCTGTTCGCGATCGCCGACGAGGTCGACCTGACCGTCGAGCTCGACCGCGCGTGCTTCCGCGGCGCGCTGCGCAGCGCGCAGACCCTCGAGCCGGTCCACCGGTTGTTCGTGAACCTCCTGCCGATGTCGTTCTACGACTCGGCGTTTATCGAGGTCGAGGTCGGCAACCTGCTGTCGTCGGCGGGCCTGACCCCGGCCAACATCGTGTTCGAGATCACCGAGCGCCTCGCGATCGAGAACTTCGCGTCGTTCAAGCGCGCGCTCGCCGCGTACACCGCGATGGGTTTCGGGGTCGCGATCGACGACGTCGGCACCCGGCACTCCAACCTCGAGACCGTGATGTCGCTGCGCCCGCACTTCATCAAGATCAGCGACGTGCTGGTCCGCGGCATCGCCCGGTCGACGGTCAAGCGCGAGATGCTGCGCTCGCTGCGCCACATCGCCGACACGATCGACGCGGTGATGATCGCCGAGGGCATCGAGCACCTCGAGGACGTCGCCGCGCTGCGCGACCTCGGCCTGCGCTACGGCCAGGGCTATTACATGGCGCGGCCGGCGCCCGGGTTCCCGACCCTGCGCGACGACGTGCGCGCCTCGCTGCAGAACCTGACGACCGCGCGGCCGCTGCCGTCGCTGCTGCCGCGGACCGAGCGCGACGACAACGACGACGACGAGGAGGACGAGGACCGGCTGCTGCCGAGCTCGAGTTCGCCGTCGCTGCCGATCCCGCGCAACGTGTTCGGCCGGCCCGAGGAAGAGATCACCCGAGACTTTCAGGTTCCTTCGGAGGAGCTGCTGCGCGAGGAATCCGCAGCCTGGCGCCCGCTCAGCGACGAGGACCCCGGAAATCCCGAGGGTGAGCCGCTGCTCGCGAGCCTGCATACCCGGCCGGACACCGACTCGGACCGCGACGAGGATCGCGGAGGCGGCCAGCCCGGACTAAACTGATCCACCGCCCATGGATCGCACCGCGTTTCACAAGCTGCTTGCTTTCGGCATCGAGCGCGGCGTCTCGGACATTCACTTCGAGGTCGGCTATCCGCCGCATTACCGCCTGCAAGGCGAGCTGCTCGGCGCGATCAAGGTCCCGCCGCTGACCACCGCGGACACCGAGGCGATCGCCCGGATGATCCTCGAGGATCGCAGCCAGCCGGCCGACTTCACCCGCAAGTTCGCCGAGATCGACGTCTCGTACTCGCTGGCCCAGCGCGGCCGGTTCCGCGCGTCGATCTTTCGCCAGCGCGGCTCGGTCGGCATCGTGATGCGGCTGATCCCGATCTCGGTGCTATCGCTCGAGCAGCTCAACCTGCCGCCGGTGCTGCGCGAGATCGCCGACGCGCGGCGCGGCCTCATCCTGGTCACCGGCGCGACCGGCAACGGCAAGACCACGACGATGGCGGCGATGCTGCGCTACATCAACGAGACCCGGCACGCCCACATCGTGACGATCGAGGATCCGATCGAGTTCATCCACGAGCCGCAGAAGTGCATGATCATCCAGCGCGAGGTCGGCGCGGACACCGAGAGCTTCTCGAGCGCGATGACCGCGGCGATGCGCCAGGATCCGGACGTGATCCTCGTCGGCGAGATCCGCGACCGCGAGACCGCGGCGACCTGCCTCAAGGCGGCGGAGACCGGCCACCTGGTGCTGAGCGCGATCCACACGCCCGACTCGGTGTCGACGGTCCAGCGTTACCTGGGCCTGTTCGAGAGCGACGCCAAGGAGGTGATCCGCGACCGGCTCGGCGACGCGCTCCAGGCGATCGTGTCGCTGCGCCTGCTCGCGAGCAAGGATGGCCGTCGGCGGATCCCGGCGGTGGAGATCCTGAGGGTGACGCGGACGATCCGCGAGTGCGTGCGCGGCGGCCGGCTGGCGGATATCCCGGAGATGATCCGCAAGGGCCGCGATCTGTACTCGATGCAGCTGTTCGACCAGCACCTGATCGACCTGGTGAACAGCGGCCTGATCACGATGGAGGCGGCGATCTACGCGAGCTCGAACCCCGAGGAGTTCGAGCGGTCGCTGCGGGTCGAGTAGTACCCGCCGCGCTCGAGCGCGGGTGGCGGGAGAGCATGGGGACGGGCGGATGACCGGCCCGCCGCGTGGCGCCCAGGTCAGCCGTGCGGCCCGCTCACAGCCCATCGCCTCGAGCACGCGCTGCCTCCAGGCCAAATTTTCAATTTCGCGGAGACGGGAGAGCCGAGCCGTGACGCCCGGCTCACGTGCCCTGGCTCGTCGCCGCTTCGCCGCCGTCACGTGGCGGGAAGGCTTGGCTGTGGGCGCGGGCGCGGCCACGGATGCGTCCGCTGGCGCCCTCGATCGCTGAGGCCCCGACTGCTGACGCTCCCGACCGTTGGCGCTGCCGATCACTGAGGCCCCGACCGCTGAGGCCCCCGATCGCTAGCTCCCCCGACCGCTGGCGCCTTCG
>DASWOO010001246.1:0-1684 GCA_036404335.1 Kofleriaceae bacterium | reverse complement strand
TCGACCGCTTCCTATGGAGCTGGCTCGCCGCCTACCCGGCGCTGCTGTACCTCGCGAGTCGCTAGCGCGCCAGCTGCAGATCGCCCGCGCGCGGCCCCGGCACGACGTGCCAGCCGGCGGCGAGCGTCAGCGTCCAGCCCGGCCCGCGCAACGCACCCGCGGCCGGCGCCGCCACCGTCACGGCCGAATAGTCCGCGGCGAGCAGCGCGCCGCCGTGGACCTCGAGCGCGCCCCAGTCGTCGGTCACGCGCAGCGCCGGGTACACCGAGCCGAGCGCATCGAGCGCGACCACGTCGCGCGGGTCGAACTCGATCTTCATGTGCCGGAACGCCAGCTTCAGCACCGGCCCGTCGACCAGCTGCGCGCGATACGCCGCGAGCTGGCGGCCGTGCTCGGCCGCGCGGGTCTGCTCGGCGGCGTGGAGCGCCGGGCCATCGTAGCGCGCCGCCGCCGCGACGACGTCGGGCAGCGCGGCCTCGCCCAGCGCCGTCGCGAGCCGCGCGCCCAGCGTCGTGGCCCGCGCGAGCTCCTGGCGCCAGCCGGCCGCGTACTGGTCGAGCAGCAGGCCCAGCGCCGGGCCGGTGGCATACGCGAACGACCGCACGAAGCTCGGATCGTCGACGTGCGCGGCCAGATCGGCGATCGCCGCGGCCCGGCGCTCGGCCGGCGCCGCCAGCCCGACCATGATCCCCGTGTACTCGGCGAGCCCCTCGTCGAGCTCGAGCGCCTGCTCGTTGGCCGCCGCGCCCGGCGCGGCCGCCTGCCGCGCCTGGCGAAACGCGAGCGCGTCGAGCACCGCCGCCCGCCGCGCCGGGTCGTCGGGCGCCTGCAGCGCCGCGGCCAGGGCGCGCCACTCGAGCTGCAGGTAGTAGCGGCCGTCGGCGGTGTCGAGGTGCGCGCAGTCGCCGGCGATCACCTGCGGCACGTGCGCCTGATCGGCGATCCGGTGAAACGCCTCGTGCATCACGAGCACGGCGCGCTGCGCGGCCTCGTCGGGCAGCGGCCAGCTCAGCTGGGTCCAGCGCACGCCGGACCAGGTCATCGCGGTGTTGGCGACGGGCTCGTCGGCCGACAGCACGCCGACGAACACCCCGCGATCGCCGTGCAGCTTGTCGAGCTCGTCGGCCTGGTTGGCGACCACGAACCGGCTGTCGCGATCGACCAGCATGATCGGCCCGCACAGCGACACGCCCCACAGCGCGCCGCGGTCCGCGCCGCAGCGCGCGGCCGCCTCGGCGAACACCTGCTGCGCCGCCGACAGCGGGATCGGCTCGGGCGCGCCCGGCGCCACCGCCCCGCGCCCACCGCAGCCCGCCCAGAGCGCGCCGACCACGCAGACTATCGAACGACTCATCGCCGGCAGCATGGCACGCCGCCCCGCTACGTCAGGCGCGCGAGCGGCAGCAGATCGACCTCGGCGGGCGGCACGCGGCGCGCCTCGCCGTCGATCAGGATCAGATCGGCCACACCCGGCGCGGGCGCCATCACACCCAGGTCGTAGGTGACCGCGCGGCCGTCGTGGCGCAAGGTGCGGATCCCGCCATGCGGGCGCGTCCGCGCGCGGGCCGTCGACCAGTCGCCCAGCTCCTCGAGGCACTTGTGGTGGCCGGTGTGGCCCGCGACCTGGGTCAGGCCGAGCGGCAGGGTGCGCGGGTCGAACCGGCGCGGCCGCGCGTCGGCCAGC
>DASWOO010001245.1:0-3699 GCA_036404335.1 Kofleriaceae bacterium | reverse complement strand
ATGGTCGAGCTGCCGTCGTCGCACGTGCCGGTGCCGATCGTCGGATCGACCGTCTTGGTGAAGATCACCTGCGTCGGAGTCACAACCACGCCGCCGTAGAACTTCTCACAGTTTCCGTTGGTACAGCTACCGAGAATCTTCGATCGCACGACCCCGGTATCAGCATAGATCGCGAAGAACGCGTTGGCGGTGGTCGCGGCCGCGCTCTCGAGCCCGCCGGTGCCGAACAGCAGCACCATCCGGGTCGTCGCGTCGGTCCGGGCCGCGATCGTGCCGGCGATCGTCAGCTCCTGGCCCATGCCGCCGGCCGAGGTCTTCGTCGAGAACAGCGCGTACTCGATCGAGCCATCCGGCGCGGTGTTGGCCTTGATCGCGCCCATCCCGGGGTTCGTGTACCAGCCGCCGCTCAGATCGACGCCCGGCGCCAGCTTGTACACATAACCGCACTTGTCGGCGAACACGACGCGGTCGATGAAGCCATCGAGCTGGGGCGCGCCGGGCTCGAGCACGTCGGCGGTCTCGAACGACGAGATGTCGCTGGTCACCGGGCACTTGGCCTGGAAGCTCCACATCAGCTTGCCGGTCACCAGGTCGAACGCTGACACGGTCCGGCCCTTGAGGTTCTGCGTGTCGTTGTAGTCGACGCCGGTGCTCGCCAGCGCCAGATAGCGCTCGGCTCCGCCGATCTTGACCCGGATCACCGCGGGCTTGCTGTACGACTGGCCGGCCTCACTCAGGCCCGGGGTCGCGCTCCACATCGCGCCGGGGCCGGAGACCTGGCCCGACGACGGGTCGACGGTCGCGGTGACGTCGAACGCGGTGATCGACCTGCCACCGTTGCCCTCGGCGACGATCGCGACGGTTTTGAACGAGCCGTCGGTCGCCTGGTAGTCGACCAGGGTCGGCGAGCCATCGGGGAACGCGGCGATCGTCGGGTGGTTGAGGCCGTCGGTCGCGGCCTGGTTGGCGTTGAGCGTGTTGTTGTAGTCGGCGAGCATGTTCGACGCGATCGGCGCGGGGATGTACGCCCAGGCCTCCTTGCCGTTGCGCGCGTCGGTCTGGTCCGCCGGGATCGTGTACAGCGCGTGGATCATGCCGTCCTTGGAGCCGAACAGCACGAGCGGCACGCGGCTGGCCGAGTTCGCGACGAAGGTCTCGATGTGCTGGCGATCGAGGCCGGAGCCGTACGCGTACCAGCTCGGCCGCCCCGGCTTGGTCAGCACCGCCGGCGTCGAGGTCTCGATCGAGCCGAGCTTGGTCAGCGGCACCGCCGAGTTGCCGACGCCGAATCGCGCGCTGCGCACCCAGGAGATCAGATCCTGCGTGCTCGACGTGTTGGGCGTGGTCAGCAGGGTCTGCAGCGCGGGCGTCCCGGCGCTGGCGTTGGTGAAGTCGTAGCGGGTCTCGGCGGGCGACGCCGGGCTGGCGGCGTACGCGGTGTAGATGTTGCGCTGCGAGTCGCCCATCGCGTCGAGCTTGGCCGCGCCGTCCCACAGCACGCCGGAGAGCCCGGCGTTGATCGCGTAGAACTTGCCGCGATCGCCCGGCTGGCTGAACGCGCCGACGTAGGCGACGCCGTCGCTGACCACCACGCCCGAGCGGTAGTGCTCCTTGGCGATCGTGTAGTCGAACTTGGCGGCGAGCGCGGTCAGCTTGGGCGTGGTGCTGTGCGCGCTGTTCGAGCACATCACGGCCTTCCAGCGCACCGCGCGGCCGACCGCCTTGGGGAACGCCGCGCAGTAGTCCGTCGAGCTGCCGGAGCACAGGCTGGCCTGGATCCAGTTGCGAGGATCTTCGTTCGACAGGTAATAGGTGATCGTGCCGCCGTTCGGGCTCGCGGTCGGCGTGATCCGCGCGGCGGTGACGACCATCTCGGTGGTGAGCAGCGAGCCGAGGTCGAGGACGCCGGACGCCGCCTCGCCGCAGTCGACGTAGGTCGTCGACTGGCGATCGGCGATCACGTAGTAGCCGGCGGAGTCGTTGCCGTCGGCGACCATGACGTCGGGCGAGCCGGTCGGATCACGGTCATAGTCGAAGATGAAGCCGACGTCGTAGTCAGTGTTGGGCTGACCACGGAACGTGATCTGCTGCTTGACCCCGCCGGAGAACGGCGTGTTGGTGCCGTTGTTGACGTAGTAGAACGTGGTGCCGCCGTTGACCGAAGAATTGTAGTTGTGGCCGTCGGTCGCGACGATCACGTCGGGCTTGCCGTCCTGCGAGTAGTCGGCAATGAACACGCCGGTGATCGCGCCGGTCGAGGTCAGCGACTGCGACGCGGTGGTCTCGATCGTGGTCTGCGACGTGCCCTTGAACAGCCGGAGTCGCCATGCCGCGGTGGTGCAGCAGTTGGGCGCGCCGATCAGCAGGTCGCGAAACCCGTCGCCGTCGACGTCGGCGTAGTCGAACATCGGCGTGCCGCCGCTGACGTTGGTGCCGAAGCCGTCGGCGGTCGCCGGCACGTGGTCGGTCGCGAGGTTCGAGACCAAGTAGCCCTGATCGGCCAGCGTGTAGGCGCCGGTGCAGGGCCAGAACCCGGCCGCGTTCTTGACCGCGTTGGTCGCCTTGGCGCAGCTGCCCTTGAAGACTCGGACCGAGCCGCCCGCGGCGCCGCTGCCGACCAGGAGATCCATGTAGCCGTCGTTGTTCCAGTCGACCGCGACGATGTTGGTGCCCGACCACTGCTGGCTGCCGAGGTAGCTCGAGACCCCGAGCAGCGGCTGGTACGCCAGGTTGAAGGTCGGCCGGCTCAGCGCGTCGTTGGCCGCCTTGTTGACGTACAGGTTCATCGTCGTCATCTGGTACGTGCCGGTCGGCGACTGGATCTCGAGCACGTCGTCCCAGCCGTCGCCGTTGAAGTCGGCGGCGGCCAGCGCGTAGCGGCCGTTGAATCCGGCGGTGTGCAGGGCGCGGACGTCGGTGAACTTCGGGGTGACCACGTAGGTCGGATCTGCCCAGTTGGGCTGCGCGCCCGAGTACGCGGTGCACGCGGTGGTCGTGCAGTTCTCGTTCTGCCAGGTGTAGTTCTGAAAGATGTCGAGGTAGCCGTTCGAGGTCGAGCTCTCGTTGGCGCCGACGAAGTCGGGCCAGCCGTCCTTGTTGAAGTCGCCGACCGCCGCGTAGACCATGTCCGACGTCGTGGTCATCTGCTTGGTGTTGAACACCGCGCCGGCCTTGTTGAGCTCGAGGTCGGCGCCGCTGGGGTTGAACAGCGTGCCGCTCTTGGTCGTGTTGGTGTCGAGGAAGCTGCCGCTCCACGACGTCGGGCTCGAGGTCTGCGGGCAGGTCGGCGCGGTGGTGGCGTCGGCGCCGCCGACGCTGAGGGAGAGGATCGCGGCGAGGATGACGGGGGTGCAAACGGGGCTACGCATCGATCAGCCTCCTGGCCGGAACGTCGCGGTGTCGCTGGTGTTGATCGTGCCGAGGCAGTCGTTGCGGCCGGTGCCGTCCTCGGATTCGTCGCGCTGGGCGTAGACCGAGCACGGCCGGCCCAGGCCCGCGGCGTTCGCGCCGCTGATGTCCCACTCGACGACGGCGACCGCGCCGTTGGGGCCAAAGCCGGTCGCGTGGATGATGACGCGCTTGTCGGTGTCGGTCCCGAGCGTGTAGCCGGGGTCGCCGCGGTTGTTGTAGACCTGCACGCTGTACGACGCCGGGATGTCGGACGAGAACAGGTTGCCGGCCGCGCCGAAGTCGGCGTTG
>DASWOO010001244.1:0-5192 GCA_036404335.1 Kofleriaceae bacterium | reverse complement strand
TCCGCCACCTTGCGGTCGGATGCCGCATCTAACGCCCAGGAATCGAGTCGAGATGAGCTGGTTTTCTAACTACTCCCGGTCCTCGATCGGCGCCAAGCACATCATGGCCGTCACCGGCCTGCTGCTGTTCTTGTTCGCGATCGTTCACATGCTGGGCCACCTGCAAATGTTTGGCGGGCCCGAGATGTACAACGTGTACGCCCACTTCCTGCAGGACCTGTGGGAGGTCAAGTGGCCGACCCGCGTCCTGCTGATGGCGTTCCTGATCATCCACGGCGTGCTCGCGGTCGGGCTGGTCGCGAAGAACAGCGCCGCGCGCAAGGTCGGCTACGCCAAGTACAAGCCGGTGGTGTCGTCGGTGGTCGGCCGGTCGATGGCCTACACCGGCCTCCTCTTGTTCGCGTTCCTCGCGTTTCACATCCTGCACTTCACGGTCGGCATGGTGCAGCCCGGGTACTTCCACGCGATGGATCCGAAGAACCGGTACGACGCGTACTCGATGTTCATCCACGGGTTCCAGAACCCGGGAATCTACCTGGTCTACCTGATCGGCATCGGGATGCTCGCGCTGCACCTCGGTCACGGCGCGTCGAGCTGGCTGCAGTCGCTCGGCTGGCGCCACCCCAAGTATCCGACCGACCGGCTCGGACCGACGCTCGCTGTGATCCTGTTCGTCGGTTACATGGTCCCGCCGACCGCGGTCGTCGTCGGCTTCCTCAAGCTCCCGGGAATGTGAGATGACACTCAACCTCGATGCTCGGACCCCGACGGGGCCGATCGAACAGCAGTGGTCCAAGGCGCGCTTCGAGATGAAGCTCGTCAACCCGGCCAACAAGCGCAAGTACAAGGTGATCGTGGTCGGCTCGGGGCTCGCCGGCGGCGCCGCCGCGTCGACGCTCGCGGAGCTGGGCTACGACGTCGCGTGCTTCTGCTTCCAGGACTCGCCGCGCCGCGCGCACTCGATCGCCGCGCAGGGCGGGATCAACGCCGCGAAGAACTATCAGAACGACGGCGACTCGGTCCACCGGCTGTTCTACGACACCGTCAAGGGCGGTGACTTCCGGTCGCGCGAGTCCAACGTCCACCGGCTCGCCGAGGTCTCGGTCGACATCATCGATCAGTGCGCCGCGATGGGCGTGCCGTTCGCCCGCGAGTACGGCGGCACGCTCGCCAACCGCAGCTTCGGCGGCGCGCAGGTGTCGCGCACGTTCTACGCCCGCGGCCAGACCGGCCAGCAGCTGCTGCTCGGCGTGTACTCCGCGCTCGAGCGGCAGATCGGCGCGGGCAAGGTCAAGATGTTCCCGCGCACCGAGCTGCTCGACGTCGTCACCGACGCCGCGAGCGGCCGCGCGGTCGGCATCGTCGTGCGCGACCTGGTGACCGGCACCGTGGCGTCGCACTCGGCGCACGCGGTGATCCTCGCGACCGGCGGCTACGGCAACGCGTTCTTCCTGTCGACCAACGCCAAGGGCTGCAACGTCACCGCGACGTTCCGCGCGTACAAGAAGGGCGCGGGGTTCGCCAACCCGTGCTTCACGCAGATCCACCCGACCTGCATCCCGGTCTCCGGCGACTTCCAGTCGAAGCTGACCCTGATGTCGGAGTCGCTGCGCAACGACGGCCGGGTCTGGGTGCCCAAGTCGGAGGCCGACGTCGGCAAGCGCGCCGACCAGATCCCCGACGAGGCCCGCGACTACTACCTCGAGCGCAAGTACCCGAGCTACGGCAACCTGTCGCCGCGCGACATCGCCAGCCGCGCCGCCAAGGAGCAGTGCGACGCCGGGCGCGGCGTCGGCCCGGGCGGCCGCGGCGTGTACCTCGACTTCCGCGACGCGATCCGCCGCGACGGTGACGATCTGGTCCGCCAGAAGTACGGCAACCTGTTCGAGATGTACGAGCGGATCACCGGCGACGATCCGTACAAGGTCCCGATGCGGATCTACCCCGCCGTCCACTACACGATGGGCGGGCTGTGGGTCGACTACCAGCTGCAGACCACGATCCCCGGCCTGTTCTGCCTGGGCGAGGCCAACTTCTCCGACCACGGCGCCAACCGGCTCGGCGCGTCGGCGCTGATGCAGGGCCTGGCCGACGGCTACTTCATCATCCCGTACACGCTCGGCAACTACCTCGCCGGGGTCAACGCCAAGGACCTGCCCGACCCGGCCGGTCCGGCGTTCAAGGCGTCCGAGACCGCCGTCACCGGCAAGCTCGACAAGCTGCTCGAAGTGCGCGGCAAGCGCACGGTCGACTCGTTCCACAAGGAGCTCGGCCACATCATGTGGGAGGACTGCGGCATGGCCCGCAGCAAGGAGTCGCTGACCTCGGCGCTCGACAAGATCCCGAAGCTGCGCGAGGAGTTCTGGCGCGACGTCACCGTGCTCGGCGGCAAGGACAGCTTCAACCAGTCGCTCGAGAAGGCCGGCCGCGTCGCCGACTTCCTCGAGTTCTCCGAGATCCTGTGCAAGGACGCGCTGGTCCGCGAGGAGAGCTGCGGCGGCCACTTCCGCGTCGAGCACCAGGCGGACGGCGAGGCCCAGCGCGACGACGACAACTTCTATCACGCCGCCGTCTGGGAGTACACGGGCGACGGCAACGCGCCGATCCGCAACGTCGAGCCGCTCAAGTTCGAGAACGTCAAGCTCGCCACCCGGAGCTACAAGTAATGGCTGACCACGATCGCCTGCTGAACCTCAAGCTCCACGTCTGGCGCCAGCCCAACCGCAAGGCGACCGGCAAGATGGTGACGTACAACGTCACCGGCGTGTCGACCCACGCGTCGTTCCTCGAGATGCTCGACATCCTCAACGAGCAGCTGATCGGCAAGGGCGAGGAGCCGGTCGCGTTCGATCACGACTGCCGCGAGGGCATCTGCGGCACGTGCTCGCTGATGATCAACGGCCGGCCGCACGGCGGCCAGAAGTCGACCACGGTGTGCCAGCTGCACATGCGGCTGTTCAAGGATGGCGACGAGATCTGGATCGAGCCGTGGCGCGCGACCGCGTTCCCGGTGATCAGGGATCTGTGCGTCGATCGCTCGGCGTTCGACCGCGTGACCGCGGCCGGCGGGTTCATCACCGCCAACGTCGGCTCGGCGTCGGACGCCAACGACGTGCTGGTCTCCAAGGAGAGCGCCGATCGCGCGATGGACGCCGCGGCGTGCATCGGCTGCGGCGCGTGCGTCGCCGCGTGCCCCAACGGCTCGGCGATGCTGTACGTCGCCGCCAAGCTGGCACACCTCCACAACCTGCCGCAGGGCCAGCCGGAGCGCGACCACCGCACGCAGGCGATGGTCAGCGCGATGGACGCCGCCGGGTTCGGCAACTGCTCGAACTACTACGAGTGTGAAGCCGCGTGTCCCAAGGCGATCCCGCGGGACGTCATGTCGCTGATGAACCGCGATTACGCCAAGGCCGCGTACATCTCACGCGATCGAGACGCCAAGTCCGACGGCGCGGGCTAACCTATAGACATGCCGGTCTTCCGGCTCGACGAACGCCTCGTTTTCCCGCCGGTCCATCTGGCGGAGGACGGCTTGCTCGCCCTCGGGGGCGATCTCAAGCCCGAGCGGCTCCTGCTCGGCTACACCAAGGGCATCTTCCCCTGGTACGCGGAGAACCTGCCGATCCTGTGGCACTCGCCGGATCCGCGGATGATCATGACGACCCGCGATCTGATCGTCCAGCGCAGCCTGCGCAAGGCGATCCGCCGGCAGCCGTACCAGCTGACGATGGACCAGGCGTTCGTCGACGTGCTGCACGGCTGCTCGGCGTCGCCGCGGCCCGGCCAGACCGGGACCTGGCTGATCCCGGAGATGGTCGAGGCGTACACCAAGCTGTTCGAGCTGGGCTTCGCGCACTCGATCGAGGCATGGAAGGACGGCGCGCTGGTCGGCGGGCTGTACGGCGTGTCGCTCGGCGCGGCGTTCTTCGGCGAGTCGATGTTCGCGCGCGCGCCGGACGCCTCGAAGATCGCGTACACCGCGTGCGTCCGGCAGCTCGACGCGTGGGCGATCGGCCTGATCGACTGCCAGGTCCACACCGAGCACCTCGAGCGGTTCGGCGGCTACGAGGTGCCGCGCGGCCGCTACCTCGAGCTCCTGCAGATCGCGCTCGACCAGCCGACGCGGCGCGGCCGCTGGGCGTTCGACATCGACCTGGCGCGGCTCGACGAGCTGGAGCCGCGCGCGCTGTTGCCTAGGTGACGTCGGCCAGCTGCGGGGCCACGCGCTGCAGCGCCGCGAGCGTCACGACCGGGGCCAGCGCCTCGGCGAGCGCGAGCGCCAGCCGGGCAAGGCCGAGCGGGGCGATCCGGTCCCACAGCGCGGCGTGCACCTGAAAGCCGACGTCGCCGTCGTCGACATGGAGGCCCGCGGCGCGCGCGCCGAGGTCGGCCCAGTGCAGCGGCTGGCGGGCACACAGCGCGCGGGCGGCGTCGGCGAGCGGCGGCGGCACCGCCTCGGCGACCAGCTCGGCGATCGCCGCGCACAGCGCCGGCGGGAACGCGCGGCCGATCACCGGGCTCCCGCACGGCGGGATCGGGTGCGGCCCGTCGAGCAGCGTGCCGTCGGCGGCCAGGGTCGCGACCTGGGCGTAGACCGCGTCGCCGAACCAGACCTCGCACACCGCGCCGCCGCCGGCGTCCTCGACCAGCCGGGCCGGGGAGCCGTCGATCGCGTAGGCGACGTGGTCGATCACGACGCGCTCGAGGCCCTCGCGCAGGTCGACGTAGCCGCCGCGGATCGCGATCCGCTCGTGCGGCGCCGGCGCGAAGTCGACCGGGATCGGATCGCGGGCGATCCGCAGCGCGCGGTCGAGCGCGTCGGCGGTGAAGCGGGCCTCGCCGACCGTCGTGCGAAACGACCGGGCGAGCTGGGCCCACAGCCTCGGGGTCGGGTAGGGGCCGGCGTAGCGCAGCGCGGTCACGCCAGCGCGCCGGGCGAGCACGGCGAGGACGTTGAGGATCGCACCGCCGGCGCCGGGCGGCAGCCGGCCGGGCTCGGCGATCGCCGGGATCTCGGTCGGCCGCGCCCAGTCGATCGCCGACATCGCGGTCGCGCCGACGGCGTGCGCCGGCCCGAGCAGCGGGTGCTGGATCACCGCGCCGTCGACGACGATCGGCTCGCCGCGGCCGCTCGTCACCGTCAGCGTCGCCAGCGCGCCGGCCGGGTCCCACGCGAGCTCGGCATGCAC
>DASWOO010001243.1:0-7330 GCA_036404335.1 Kofleriaceae bacterium | reverse complement strand
CCCTGCTGTTCGACGCCGGCGTGCTCGGGCCGCGCGCCTGGATGATCACCGTCGGGCTCGGCATGTACCTGGGCTACGTGCCGTACGGCTGCGTGCTGTTCGACCGGACGATCGCCGCGCTGCGCACGGTCGCGACCGCGGTGTTCCTGATCTACGTCAGCGACGCCGTGGCCTACGGCGGCTCGGTCGGCATCGTCGCGTACAAGTACCTCGGCCAGGCCAACGTCTCGATGGTGCAGTTCTTCCGCTACTTCTCGTACGCCGCGAGCGCGGTGACCGCGCTCGGCTTCGCGATCGCCGGCCGCTACTTCATGCGCCGGACCCGGCCGTGCTGACCGACGGCGCCGCGCGCTGGCTGCTGGTGCTGCACGTCGGCCTGGGCGTGGCGGCGGTCGGCGCGGCGAGCCACTTCGTGCTGTGGTCGCGCGAGCTGCTCCGCGGCAGGTACGGCCGGCTGCGCGCGATCCGGCGGTTCGCCTGGATCCTGCTCGCGCTGCAGGCCGGCGCGTTCGCCGCCGGCAACGCGATGTATCCGACCTACCGGGTCGAGGTCCGCGCCGCGTATCTCGAGAGCCGGGAGGCGCTGATCCAGCAGCGCGCCGCGCACCAGGCGCAGCTGGCGCGGCTCGCCCGGGCCGAGGGCGCCGACGTGCCCGAGGCCGGTGACACCGGCCAGCTGATCCGGCGCGCGTGGGCCGCCGCGCGCTGGTTCGACATCAAGGAGCACTGGGTCGCGCTCGGCGTGTTCGGCGCGCTGGCGCTGGTCCTGGCCCTGGCGTTCTGGGAGCCGCAGACCACGCCCGAGCTGGCGCCGGTGGTGTTCGGGCTCGGCGCGGTGGTCGCGGCGACCTTGTGGCTCGGCGCGATCATCGGCGTGCTGACCGCGAGCTGGCGCGCGATCTAGCGATCAATACGTCAGGCGGTCGTCGAGGTACTTTTTGTCGACGGTCAGCGGCTGGTCGTAGACCGTGTGCGCGTAGAGGTACTGGTAGCGCGCGAAGTTCTCGGTGACCTTCTTCATGTACTCACGGGTCTGGGTGTACGGCACCAGCTCGACCAGCTCGTCGATCTCGCGATCGCCGTACTGATCGACCCACTTCATGACCGGGCGCGGGCCGCTGTTGAACGACCCGGCGCCGATCGGGATCTGGCCCTTGAACTTCTGGAGCAGGTGCCCGATGTACCAGCTGCCGGTCTGGATGTTGTAGGCGGGCTCGTAGAGCCGGCCCGGGTCGTAGGCGATCTTGAGCTCGCGGGCGACCTTCATCGTCGTCGGCGGGATCATCTGCAGCAGGCCCTGGGCGTCGGCGTACGACAGGTCGTGCGGGTTGAAGCCGCTCTCCTTGCGCATGATCGAGTAGAGGTAGCCGTCGGGGTTCTTGCCGAGGTCCTGGTACTTCTCGACCAGGTCGCGGAACGCGCGGGGATAGGCGTTCTCCCACCACCGCCGGGCGTCGTCTTCAGCCGGGCCATCGAGCGCGCTGCCGCTGTAGCTGACCGCGAGCATCCACGGCCGGAAGTAATTGCCGGCGCGGTGATAGCGATCGAGCAGCATCGCGAACGCCGCCGCGTGATCGTGGCGCTTGAGGAAGCCGCGCTCGCCGCGCGCGAGCTCGTCGCCGGCCTCGGTGCCCAGGCCCGCGGCGATCAGGGCGTCGGCGCGGGTGATGAGCTCGTCGCTGGCGAGCGCCTCGTCGACCTTGGCCGAGAGCCTGGGCCCGCGCGGCGCCGGGTGCTCGACGCCGAACGGCGGGACCGGCGAGCCGAGCTTGGCCAGCCGGGCGCGGGCGAGCAGCGCGTACCACGAGAACGGGAACCGGCTGACGGTCTGGGTGTAGCCGGCGATCGCCGCGGGCTTGTGATCGAGGCGCTCGTCGATCCGGGCCAGCCAGTACAGCGCCTTGCCGGCCTCGAGCGCGCCGGACCGGTGGGCGAGCGCGTCGAGCTGGGCGCGGGCCTGGTCCCAGTGGCCCAGGAAGTAGTGCGACATGCCGAGGAACCACAGGCCGTCGTCGACGAACTTGGAGCGCGGGTAGCGCGCGAGCGACTGGCCGAGCGGGGCGAGCGCCTGCTGGTAGTGGCCGCGGTTGAACTCGAGCCAGCCGGCGAGGAACTGGGCCTCCTGGGCGTAGGCGGTGCTCGGGAACGCGGCGACGACCTTCTGGTACCAGGTGATCGCGGCGTCGTCCTGGTCGGCCCGCGACAGGGCGCGCGCGCCGTGAAACATCGCCTCCGCGGCGGAGGCGTCCGTTTTCCCTGGGCCGCCGCTGCCCAGGCCCGCCGCGACCCCGAGCAGCAGCACGCCGGCGTCGGCGTAGCGCCGGCGCATCTTGAACAGCGTCGTGCCCAGCCAGTAGTCGCGCTGGCGCAGGGTGTCGGCCGGCAGGTCGGCCGCGCCGATCACCGACAGCTCGGCGACCGCCTCGTCCCACAGGTGCGCGTCGGTCAGGTGCCGGGCGCGCTCGATCCGCTCGCCGGCGGTCAGCGGCGGCGCGCCGGCGGCGATCAGCGCCTGCTCGGCACGCGCGGCCAGCGGGTGCGATGGGTGCTCGACCAGCAGCCGGCGGTACATCGCCTGCGCCGCGTCGCCCGGGCGCGCCTGGGCGATGCGGTCCATCGCGGTGCCGAGGTCGCCGACCTCGAGCGCGTCCTTGCCGTCGATCACCGCGGCGTAGCCGGCCGCGGCCGCCGCGCGATCGCCCCGGTCCCAGGCGCAGTCGGCCAGGCGCCACGCCACCTCGCGCGCCATCGGCGAGCCGGACACCTTGGCGAGCTGGCGAAACGCGGCCTCGGCGTGGCCCGGGTCGCCGCCGCGCAGGGCGAGCATGCCGCGCAGCCAGTAGATGTAGTCGCGGATGGCGTGCGGCTTCTTCGGCTTGTCGTCGACCCTGGCGAGGGCCGCCCGCGCCGCGCCCAGGTCACCGGCGTCGTAGGCGCGATACGCCGCGCCCAGCTCGTGCAGCGGATCGGCGCGGCCCGGGCGCCCCTGGCTCACCACCGCCGCGATCACAGCTGCAATCATTGCCGCGCGCACCACGCGCGCAGTATACCGCCCAAGTCCCCTCTTCCGCCCGAGGCAGCCATGGCATACGCAGCGCTCGACTACTACGCGATCGACGAGCTGTTCACCCACGAGGAGCGCCTGGTGCGCGACACCGTCCGCGAGCTGGTCAGCCAGCGGGTGATGCCGTCGATCGGCAAGCACTTCTCGGCGGGCACGTTCCCGCGCGAGCTGGTCGCCGAGCTGGGCCAGCTGGGCCTGCTCGGCGCGTCGCTCACCGGCTACGGCTGCGCCGGGGTCACCCCGAGCGCGTACGGCCTGATCTGGCAGGAGCTCGAGCGCGGCGACTCGGGCATCCGCTCGTTCTGCTCGGTGCAGAGCTCGCTCGTCATGTACCCGATCTGGGCGTTCGGCTCCGAGGCGCAGAAGCAGCGCTACCTGCCCGAGATGGCGGCGGGCCGCGCGATCGGCTGCTTCGGCCTGACCGAGCCCGACTTCGGCTCGAACCCGTCGGGCATGCTGACCACCGCGGTCAAGACCGCCGGCGGCTACCGGCTCAACGGCACCAAGCGCTGGATCACCAACGGCTCGGTCGCGCAGGTCGCGCTGATCTGGGCCAAGCTCGATGGCCGGGTCCACGGCTTCCTGGTGCCGACCACGTCGCCCGGGTTCACCGCGCGCGACATCCACGGCAAGTGGTCCCTGCGCGCCAGCGTGACCAGCGAGCTGGTCCTCGAGGACTGCGAGGTCGGCGACGACGCGCTCCTGCCCGGCGTCAGCGGGCTGCGCGGGCCCCTGTCGTGCCTGACCCAGGCGCGGTTCGGCATCTGCTACGGCGCGGTCGGCGCGGCGATGGCCTGCTACGACGAGGCGCTGCGCTACGCCCAGGATCGCGTCCAGTTCAGCCGGCCGATCGCCGGCTACCAGCTGGTCCAGCAGAAGCTGGTCAACATGGTCTCCGAGATCACCAAGGCGCAGCTCCTGTGCTGGCGGCTGGGCCGGCTCAAGGAGGCCGACCAGCTGACCGCCGGCCAGATCTCGCTGGCCAAGCGCAACAACGTCGACATGGCGCGCAACATCGCGCGCGACGCGCGCGACGTGCTCGGCGCGAACGGCGTGACCGACGAGTACCAGTGCGGCCGCCACATGCTGAACCTCGAGTCGGTCTACACCTACGAGGGCACGCACGACATCCACACCCTCGTCGTCGGCCAGGACGTCACCGGCCTCGCGGCGTTCGACGCATGACCGACGGCGCGCATCCGTTCCGCGACGCCGCGAGCCGGGCCCGGCCCGACGTGCTGATCTGCGCCGGGCTCGACCCGTCGGGCGGCGCGGGCCTGATCGCCGACGTCCGCGTGGTCAGCGAGCTCGGCGGCCGGCCGGTCGGCGTGACCACCGCGCTGACCGTGCAGAACACCACGGCGGTGATCGACACCGAGGCGATGAGCGTCGAGCTGATCCGCGCGCAGCTCGAGTTCCTGCTGTCGGACGTCGAGGTCGGCGCGGTCAAGATCGGGATGATCGGCTCGAGCGAGATCGCCAGGTCGATCGCGAGCGCGCTGGCGCTGACCAACGCGCCGGTGGTGTGGGACCCGGTGATCCACCCGTCGCGCGGCGACGTGGCGTTCGTCGACAGCCTGTTCGGCCACGCGATCGCGGCGCTGGCGCCGCACGTGACCCTGCTGACGCCCAACGCGCCGGAGCTGGCGTTCTTGACCGGCGCGCCGATCGCCAGCCGAGCCGACGCGGTCGCGGCGGGCCAGGCGCTGGCCGGCCGGCTGTCGGTCGCGGTGCTGGTCAAGGGCGGCCACCTCGTGGCCAGCGATCCGGCGTCGTCGATCGACGTGCTGGTCCAGCCGGGCGCCGCGCCGATCGAGCTGGCCGGCCGGCGGATCGAGCGCGGCGAGCACGTCCACGGCACCGGCTGCGCGCTGAGCTCGGCGATCGCGACCCACCTCGCCCTCGGCGCCGGCCTCGCCGACGCCTGCCGTAAGGCCAAGGCCTACGTCGCCGCGCGCATCGAGCACGCCGTCTCGCCCGGCCGCGGCGCCGCCGCCGTCGTCTAGAATCCGCTGGCCGGCGGCTCAGTCGTCGCCAGACGTGCTGCGGTTGCGCTTGCGCTCGCCCTGGTGGCGCTTGTCGGCGACCCGGCGACGCTTGGCGCTCCGCGACATCTTGGTCGGCTTGCGCGGCTTGGGCCGGACCAGCGCGGCGCGAACCAGCGCGGCGAGCTTGTGCTCGGCGTCGTCGCGGTTCTTCAGCTGATCGCGCGTGAGCGACGACGTGACGATCAGCTCGCCGTCGCCGGTCAGCTTGGCCTGCAGCCGGCCGAGCAGCCAGCCGCGCTCGTCATCGGCCAGCGCCGCGAGCACCGCCGAGGTCGTCGGGTTCCAGCGCAGCTCGACCTTGCTGGCGACCTTGTTGACGTTCTGCCCGCCCGGGCCTCCCGAGCGCGAGAACGCCAGCGACAGCTCGCCGCCGGGGATGGTCACGCTGGGCGTGACGACGATGTCATCGGGCACGACCAGCCTCGCCGGTGGCTCAGGCGGCGCCGGGCTCGCCCTTGCCGGGCGGCGCGTCGTCGCGCTTGCGGCGGCGCTTGGTCGGGCTCTTGCTCGCCTCCTCGTAGACCCGGATCTCGGTCTCGGCGGTGGTCTGCACCGCCTCGAGGTAGAGCGAGGTCAGGCCGAGGTGATCGCCGCGCAGCGCCTCGTAGTAGCGCTGGCGATCGATCGAGTGGACGATCGCGATCGGATAACCGCCCTCCTGCAGCAGGAGGTTGGACGCGATCCGGATCGTGCGGCCGCTCTCCTTGGCCCACGGGAAGATCGCCATGAACCGCGAGTGCAGGGTCGCGACCCGCTCGATCACGTGCAGGTCCTTCGTCGCCGGCTCCTCGATCCACTCGCCGAGCTTGCGCATCAGCGGCAGGATCTTCTCGGGCGGCGCGATGTCATGATAGTAGAGCCGGTGGAGCGGGTTCTCCTTGCGGAACGGGAGCCCCTTCACCTTTTCCTCGGGCGCGAGGATCGAGTAGAGCTCGCGGATCGTGTCGAGCTTGAACGGCCGCTTCTTGTTGGCCGCCTGCTCCGCTGCATAGTTGCAGGCGTCGTCGAACCGACGGATCTCCTCGTAGGACGGGATCAGCGACGGGTCGCTGATGATGCTGGGATCGACCGCCGCCTTAATCTCGCTGTACGAGAGGACCTCGCCCTCGAGTGCCGCGTCGTGGTGGATCAGCGAGATGCGAAGCCGGTTGTTGAACTCGGTGCGCGCGACAGGATTGGCGGTCGCCACGCGGGCACGCCACGCGGTCACGACGCGCTCGACCTCGCTGAAGCGAGCGTCGATATCCTCGGTTTCTTTATACCTGAGCACGTGTTATCCTGTCGGATCGATTAGATAATCGAATGATGGAGTCTACGAGACACCATCAGCATCGTCAAGGAAATGTGGGTATGTACCCACACCGATTTGCGCCGCAGACGCGGGTGAATCGTAAGATTTCTGCATCCTTGCGACGCGCGCATGATAGCAAGCCGAGCCGTGCCGTCCTTCTCGCATGAGTCGGTCCTCGCAGCCGAGGTGATCTCGGGGTTAGCTCCGCGAGATCATGGCGTTTATGTCGATGGAACGCTGGGCGGCGCGGGCCACGCGTCGCTGCTGCTAATGGCTGCACCCGGCGCGCGGCTGATCGGCGTGGATCGCGATCCGATGGCGCTCGAAGCCAGCCGCGCGCGGCTCGCCGAATTCGCCGATCGGATCACGCTGATCCACGGCGATTACGACCAGCTGCCGCGGCTCCTGGCGGCGCGCGGCATCGCGCGGGTCGACGGCATCCTGCTCGACCTCGGGGTCTCGTCGCCGCAGCTCGATCTGCCGGAGCGCGGGTTCTCGTTCAGCCGGCCCGGACCGATCGACATGCGCATGGACCCGACCCAGGGGCCGACCGCGCTCGAGCTGATCGAGCAGACCTACGTCGACGACCTGGCCGACCTGATCTTCACGCTCGGCGAGGAGCGTCACTCGCGCAAGATCGCGAAGCTTGTCAAGGACGCGGCCGAGGCCGGTCAGCTCGCGACCACGGCGCAGCTCGCGGCGATCATCGCGCAGGCGATCCCGGCGTTCGAGCAGCGCAAGTCGAAGATCCACCCGGCGACGCGGACGTTCCAGGCGCTGCGCATCGCCGTCAACCGCGAGCTCGAGCAGCTCGAGCGGTTCCTCGCCGGGTTCCCCGACCTGCTCGCGCCCGGCGGGCGCTGCGCGATCATCAGCTTCCACTCGCTCGAGGATCGCCTGGTCAAGAACCGGTTCCGCGACCTGGCG
>DASWOO010001242.1:0-1571 GCA_036404335.1 Kofleriaceae bacterium | reverse complement strand
GCCGGTGCAATGGCTGGTCGCGCTGTACGGCGGCGAGGTCGTGCCGGTGAGCTGGGCAGGCGTGACGTCGGGCCGGGCCAGCCGCGGCCATCGCTTCCTCGCGCCCGGCGCGGTCGAGATCGCCACCGCCGAGGCCTACGTCGATGCGCTGCGCGCCGCGCACGTGCTGGTCGATCCGGCCGAGCGCACGCAGCGGGTCGTGGCCGAGCTGGCGCGGCTCGCGCAGGAGACCGGGCTGCGGGTCCGCCCCGACGACGAGCTGGTCGGCGAGGTGATCCACCTCGGCGAGCTGCCGACCGGAATCTGCGGCGAGTTCGACGCGTCGTTCCTCGAGGTCCCCGAGGAGATCATCGTCACCGCGATGCGGACCCACCAGCGCTACTTCGCGATGGAGCACCCGGACGGCAAGCTCGCCAACCGGTTCGCCACGATGATGGCGACCCAGGTCCCCGATCCCGCGGTCGTCAAGCGCGGCAACGAGTACGTGATCGCGTCGCGGCTGTCGGACGCCAAGTTCTTCTTCTCCGAGGACAAGAAGAAGTCGTTCGAGCAGTGGAACGAGAAGCTGGCCAGCGTCGTGTTCCAGGCCAAGTTCGGCGACCGGGCCAAGACGACCGGCCACAAGATCGCCCGGCTCGAGCAGGTCGTCGCCGAGCTGGCGAAGCTCGTGCGCTGCGACGGCGACGCCGCGCGCCAGGCCGCGCACCTGTGCAAGGCCGACCTCGCCAGCATGGCGGTGGGCGAGTTCCCCGAGGTCCAGGGCGTGATGGGCAAGCATTACGCGCTGCTCGCCGGCTACCCGCAGGCGACCGCGGTCGCGATCGAGGAGCACTACTGGCCCAAGGGCCAGGGCGCGCCGGTGCCGGCGACCGTCGAGGGCGCGCTGGTCGCGCTCGCCGACCGGCTCGACACGCTGGTCGGCTGCTTTGCCGCCGGCCAGGCGCCGTCGGGCTCGGCCGATCCGTTCGGCCTGCGCCGCGCCGCGATCGGCGTGCTCGCGATCCTGCTCGACCGCGGCGCGGGCTGGCCCCGGACCGACGCGCTGATCGACCTCGCGTCGAAGGCGTTCGGCGACACGCTCAAGACCGCGGCCGCGCGCGACGCGCTGCGCGAGTTCTTCCGCACCCGGCTGCGCGGCCTGCTGGTCGACGACGGGCTCGCGGCCCAGGACGTCGACGTCGTGCTCGGCGTCGACGCCGATGACCCGTGTGACGCGCGGCTGCGCGCCCGCGCGGTCGCCGTGGTGCCGCCGACCGCGCGCGAGGTGTTCAAGCGGATCGGCAACATCCTCGACGACGCCCGCGCCAAGCAGATCGCGTTCTCGGGCCAGGTCGTGCCGGACCGGTTCGTCTCGCCCGACGGCGCCGAGGCCCGGCTGTGGCAGGCGTTCGGCGCGCGCCAGGATCGGCTCAAGCAGGCGCTCGCCGCCCGCGCGTACGCCGACAGCTTCACGGTGCTCGCCGAGCTCGGCCCCGATGTCGCCGCGTTCTTCGACCGCGGCGGCGTGATGGTCATGGATCCCGACCCCGCGCTGCGCGACAACCGGCTGTCGCTGCTCCAGCAGATCTACG
>DASWOO010001241.1:0-2688 GCA_036404335.1 Kofleriaceae bacterium | reverse complement strand
ACGCACTGCGCGAACGCGGCGGCGTCGACCCGGCCGCGCGCCTTGACCCGGTCGAGCACGCCGATCGCGTCGGCGAGCGCGAACGCCAGCTCCTGGACCGGGGTCGCGCCGGCCTCCTGCAGGTGATAGCTGCAGATGTTCGACGGGTTCCACTGCGGCAGGTGCGCGACGCAGTGCTCGTAGGTCTCGGCGATCAGATCGAACGACGGCTCGGGCGGGAAGATGTACGTGCCACGCGCCAGGTACTCCTTGACGATGTCGTTCTGCGTCGTGCCGCGCAGCTGGGCCTCGGGCACGCCGCGCTCGCGGGCCAGGCCGATGTACAGCGCGAGCAGCCACATCGCCGTGCCGTTGATCGTCATCGACGTGTTCATCTGCTCGATCGGGATGCCGTCGAACAGCGCGTGCATGTCGTCGAGCGACGCGATCGGCACGCCGACCTTGCCGACCTCGGGCCGGGCCAGCGGGTGGTCGGAGTCGTAGCCGCACTGCGTCGGCAGGTCGAACGCGATCGACAGCCCGGTCTGGCCCGCCGCGAGGTTCCGGCGGAACAGCTCGTTCGAGGCCGTCGCGCTCGAGTGCCCGGCGTAGGTGCGGAAGATCCACGGGGCGTCGGGCTTGCGATCGGCCATGTGGCCATGCTTGCAGGGACGCGCGCATGACGGAAGCGCCGGGACGTGATTAGATGCACAGTCATGGCCGTCGACGGCGCCGCCCCCGATCTCCACGACGCCCGGTGGTTCGCCGCCGACCTGCACGTGCCGCATCGCCGGGTGCACCTGCTTCAGGTCGATGACGAGGTGATCGAGCGCTCGGCGTTCCTCGACACCCGGATCGAGGCCCGGCTGGCCGCCGCGGTGCCGGTCGCGCTCGCCGACGTGCCGGCGAGCCTGCCGCAGGCGCCGGTCGCCTGGTTGTTCCACACCTCGTTCTGCGCGTCGACCCTGCTCGCGCGTGCGCTGCACCTGGCGCCGTTCACCACCGCGCTGCGCGAGCCGCTGGTGCTGCGCAGGCTGTCGGACGCGCGCCACGCCGGCACTGACCTCGAGGGCCTGCTCGCGCCGTGCGTGCGGCTGCTCGCCCGGCCGTGGACCGAGCGCGGCGCGGTCGTGATCAAGCCGACCCACCCGGCGCTGAACCTCGCGGTCGAGCTCATGGCCCAGACCCCAGCGAGCAAGGCGGTCGTCCTGACCTGCACGCTGCCCGAGTTCCTGATCTCGAACCTCAAGAAGCCGCCGGAGTCGCAGGCCAAGATCCCGACGCTGGTCGAGCGCGCGCTGGCCGCGACCCGCTTCGCCGCGCGCCTGCCGCCGGCCGCGCTGCAGCCGCCGGACTTGATCTGCGCCGCGGGCCTGCAGTGGGCGGCGCAGCGCGAGCTCGTGCTCGACGTCGCCCAGGCGATCGGCCCGGCGCGGCTCCGCGTGATCGACATGCAGGCGCTGCTGGCCGACCTGGTCGCCGCCGTCGACGACGCCGCGCGCTGGCTCGGCCTGCCGGTCCCGGTCGCCGCCCTCGCCGACCACGCCCGGCTCGAGGGCGCGCGCAACGCCAAGGCGACCACCGTGCCGTACGGCCCCGAGCGCCGCGCCCACGAGGCGGGCATCGTCGTCCAGCATTTCCGCGATGCGTTATCGGCCGCGCAGCGCTGGCTCGACGCGCACGTCCTGCCCGCGATGCGGCCCGCGGCCCTCGCGCCGTAGCTGTCGCAGCCACTAAATCGCGCCGTTTTGCCTCGGCCGGCGCGCGACCTGACTTATGCTCCCCGGCGCATGTCCAATCTCTGGAAACGAAAGTCGCTCGACTCGCTGCTCGCCGATACCGGCGATGAAGGCCATGCGCTCAAGAAGACCCTCGGCGCCGGCGGCCTGATCGCCCTGGGCATCGGCGCGATCATCGGCGCCGGTCTGTTCGTGCGCACCGCCAACGCCGCCGCGTACAACGCCGGCCCGGCGGTGACCATCGGCTTCATCATCGCGGCGATCGGCTGCGCGTTCGCCGGCCTGTGTTACGCCGAGTTCTCGTCGATGATCCCGATCGCCGGCAGCGCGTACACCTACTCGTACGCCACGCTCGGCGAGCTGGTCGCGTGGATCATCGGATGGGACCTCGTGCTCGAGTACGGCCTCGGCGCGGCGACCGTGTCGATCGCGTGGAGCGAGTACCTCAACAAGCTGCTCGAGTTCTTGCCCGGGCACCTCCAGATACCCTACGAGTTCTGCCACTCGCCCTTCGAGAAGCTGCGCGACGCCAACGACCTCGTGATCGCGCACGGCATCGTCAATATCCCGGCGCTGTTCATCGTGCTGATGATGAGCCTCTTGCTGATCCGCGGCATGAAGGAGTCGGCGTTCGTCAACGGCCTGATCGTGATCACCAAGGTCGCGATCGTCATCCTGATCATCGTGTTCGGCTGGAGCTTCATCAACCCGGCGAACCACGTGCCGTACATCCCCGAGCCGCAGATCGTCACCGACCACCAGCAGGTGCCGCACCACTACGGCGGCATCCTCGGCATCCTCGGCGCGGCCGGCACCGTGTTCTTCGCGTTCATCGGCTTCGACGCGGTGTCGACCGCGGCGCAGGAGTCGGTCAACCCCAAGCGCGACATGCCGATCGGCATCCTCGGCTCGCTGGCGATCTGCACCGTGCTCTACATCCTGTTCGCCCACGTGCTGACCGGCATCGCGC
>DASWOO010001240.1:0-8585 GCA_036404335.1 Kofleriaceae bacterium | reverse complement strand
GCCTCGACGGCGGAGTCGCCGCCGCCGACGACCAGCACGGACTTGCCGCGCCAGTCATCGGGATCCTCGAGGAGGCTGTAGACCTTGGGCAGGTTCTCGCCGGGGACCTGCAGCGTGCGCGGCTTGCCGCGGGTGCCGATCGACAGCACCATGCGCTGCGCGCGGTACGTCGCGACGGTGCTGCGGACCTCGAACGTGCCGTCGGGGCTGCGGGTCACGGTCTCGACCGACTCGCCCTGGTTGACCTTGACGCCGACGCGATCGAGCACCTCGCGCCAGATCGGGATCAGCTGCTCCTTGCCGGCGTCGAACACCGGCAGCAGCGACAGGTTCAGCGTGTCGTACGGCTCGGCCATCACGAGCTTGCCCTTGGGGTAGCGCGAGATCGTCGAGGCGATCATCTGCTCCTTCTCGAGCACGACGTACGACAGGCCCTTCTGGATGCAGGTCAGCGCGGCGGACAGGCCGCCGGGGCCCGAGCCGACGATCGCGACGTCGACGTGGCCGCCGCCGAGCATGCCCGGCTGGAGGCCGTTCTGCAGCATGTGCTCGACGACGACGCGGCCGAGGTTGGCGGCGTTCTTGACCAGCGGCTTGCCGGCGACCTCGCCGATCAGGTACTGGCCCGGCGTCGCGGTCTGGAAGTTCTCGTCGATCTCGGGGACCTTGAGGTTCGGCGGGATGCCGCCCTCGGGGAACATGACGAGCGCCTCGGTCGGGCACGCGAACATGCACGCCTCGCACTGGATGCAGTCGTGGAACCGGAGCACGCGGCTCTTGTTCGCGACCAGATCGAGCACGTTGGTCGGGCAGACCGACACGCAGGCATCGCAGCCGGTGCAGCGGTCATCGTTGATATCATGGACCAGGATCCGTGGTCCTTCGGACACGACCGGCGCGACGATCGCGCGGTGGCGCTTGTGAGCGGACACCATCGTGAACACCGCCATCAGCAGGATGGCGAAGCCCCCGAGCGCCAGCGGGACGACCCAGGTCACGGCGCAAGAATACCCGAAATATCGGGCGATGCTTGTTCAGACTTCGACGTTGTGGACCAGGAAATCACCGACTTGCGCGATCAGGCTGTCTAGATCACGCCCGGCGACGTCGATCGGCGCGCCGATCTGGACGGTCACCCGCTGGCCGGACCGCATGACCTTGCTGCCCCGCGGCAAGATATCGATCGTGCCGCGGATCGCGACCGGGACGATCGGCGCGCCGGTGCCGATCGCGAGGTGGAAGCCGCCCTTCTTGAGCTTGCCGACCCGGCCGTCGCGCGAGCGGGTGCCCTCCGGCGCGAGGTAGATCGACACGCCATCGCGGATCAGCGCGGCGGCGTGCTCGATCGAGCTGATCGCGCTCTGGTGGTTCTTGCGATCGACCTCGACGAACTCGGCGGCGCGCAGGCCGCGGCCCCACAGCGGGATCCGGAACAGCTCGGTCTTGGCGAGCATCCGGATCGTGGGCGACGGCAGCGAGGCGTACAGCATCGGGATGTCGAGGTGGCTCTGGTGGTTCGACATGTACACGACCGCGCGATCGGGGACGTGGTCGGCGCCGACCACGGTCAGGTCGATGCCGAGCAGCTCGACGACGCGGCGGCCGAACCAGCGGGTGCGCTGATCGATCGCGTCGCGGGTCACCGCGCCGCGCGTCATCTCGACCAAGGTGGGAGCGGTGACGCGCGCCATCGCACCGAGCACACGGACGCTATCGAGCAGCGACATGCTGCGATTCTACGCCACACGACATCTGCGCACACATCTCACACGTCGCTCGGCTTGCGGGCGCGTCCTGCGGTTCGCAGGAGCGCGATCCCCGGCGCGTGTTACCTTCGTACAGGCTCATGCGCGCGCTGGCGGTCGTGGCCGCTTCGCTACTTCTATGTATAACGACGGCGCGCGCCGATTCGATCGATACGGGCATTCGCCAGCTCGGTGACGCGCGGCCCAAGGTCCGGCTCGCCGCCGCGCTCGCCCTCGCCAAGTCACACGATCCGCGCGCGGTGATCGCGCTGGCCGACTCGCTCGGCCGCGATGGCGACGCCACGGTCCGCCGGGTCGCCGCGCTCGCGCTCGGCAAGATGATCGACGCGCACACGGCGCCGGACGCGCGCGAGCTCGGCCTGTCGGCGCTCGCCGACGCGGTGGGCCGGGATCGCGACGACAAGGTGCGCTACACCGCCGAGCGCGCGCAGCAGGACCTCGGCGGGCTCGTCCACAAGCACGCGGTCGCGCCCGGCACGGCCGCGGCGATCACGGCGGTCGCCGCCCGGCCCGGCGGCGGCGTGTTCATCAACGTCGACCCGACCACGGATCAATCGCGCATCGCGCCCAGCGGCGCCGGCGAGCGGCTGTCGCGGATCGTCAAGCGCCGCGTCGAGCACACCGGCTACACCACCAGCTGGCCCGGCGGCCTGCCGACGCAGACCGATCTGACCTCGGCCCACGCCCGCGGCTTCATCGTCGCCTCGACCGTCAAGAAGATCGAGCTCAACAAGGCCGGCCACCAGACCCAGGTCAGCTGCAAGCTCGAGATCCGCGTCGCGCCCTGGTCCGGCAGCGATGGCGGCGAGAAGTGGGAAGCCAACCGCGCGGCCTCCGCCTCCGGCTCCGCCAAGGCGCTGACCGGCAACACCGACCGCGAGATCGCCGGCGGCGTCCGCGACTGCCTCGAGGCCGTCGCCGAGGACGTCACCGACCGCCAGATCCTGCCGTTCCTCAAGCGCCTGACCACCGCCGGCAGCTGAGCGGCTACTCCAGGGCGCCGGTCTCGGCGAGCTTGCCGATCTCGCGGAACTCCATGCGGATGGCGCGCTCGATATGGGCGTGGGTGAGGGAGGAGCCTTCTTCGACCGCGAGGAAGGCGGCGCGGAGGGCGGCGTTGCGGATGTAGCCGCCGGACAGGCGGAAGCGCTGGGCGAGGGTGGCGAAGTCGATGGTGCCGCCGATCGGGACCTGGGCCGGGATCAGGGACCGCCAGAGCTGCTCGCGCATCTCCTCGTCGGGGAAGGGGAAGGTGACGCGGTAGGTGAGGCGGCGCTTGAAGGCGGAGTCGATCGAGTTGCCGAAGTTGGTGGTGAGGACGGCGACGCCCTCGAAGGTGTCGAGGCGCTGGAGGAGGTAGTTGACCTCCTGGTTGGCGTAGCGATCGACCGAGGACTTGACCTCGGTGCGCTTGGCGAAGAGCGAGTCGGCCTCGTCGAACAGCAGCATGACCTGGCCGTCCTCGGCGGCGTCGAACAGCGCGCCGAGGTTCTTCTCGGTCTCGCCGATCCACTTCGAGGTGATGCGCGAGACGTCGACGCGGTAGAGCTCGAGGCCGAGGTCGCGGGCGATGGCGCCGGCGACGAGGGTCTTGCCGGTGCCGGGGCTGCCCTGGAACAGGGCGGTGATGCCGCGCGCCGAGGTGACCGACTTGGTGAAGCCCCACTGCTCGAACACGACCTTGCGGTGGCGGACGCGCGAGGTGATCTCGAGCAGGGTGTCGCTGATGTCCTCGGGCAGGACGATGTCGGTCCAGCTGGCGAGGTGGCTGACCCGGGTGGCGCTGTCGCCGAACCGGTTGACCAGGTGGTAGCGGACGGTGTCGTCGAGCGCGTGCAGCCAGCCGGCGGCGTCGGTCGGGCGGATCGCGCGGTTGGCGACGTCGACGCAGACGCGCTCGATGATGCCGGGGCCGACCCGGTAGCGCGCGGCCAGGTCGGTGGCGTCGGCGAGCTCGATGTGGTGGCGCGCGAGCGCCGAGCTCCACGACACGACGCGCTCGTACTCGGTGCGGACCGGCAGGTCGAGCTGCAGATAGCCGGGGTCGAGCGGCGGGCGGCCATCGAGCGGCAGGCGGACGGCGAGCGGGCCGGGGTGGCGGCGCAGCACGGCGGTGATGTGCTGGCGCAGCTCGGGGTTCTCGGGGTCGATCAGCTCCAGGCCGTCGACGCACGGGACCAGGCCGCGCAGCTTGGCGCGGCGCAGCGCGCCCTCGAGGATGGTGGTGACGCGCGTCCGGTCGCGCTGGACGTTGCTGACGTCGATGATGCCGATCGCGCGGCCGACCCGGGCGGCGAGCGCGGCGAGCAGGGTGTGGCGGCCGGCGCCGGTGCGGCCGCGCAGCACGAGCCGCGCGGGCTCGTTGGCGCGCGGGGCCGCGAGGTACTGGATCGCGCTGGCGATGCGCTCGCGCGGCAGGTCGAGCTCGGCGAGCGAGCGGTCGGCGGCGCGCGCGACCAGCACGTCGTCGGACTCGCCGTCGAGGTCGAGGTTGGCGAGGTGGCGGATCACGAGCGGCTCGACGGTGAGCGACGCGAACGGCCGGGTGCCGGCGCCGAGCTGGACCAGGCCGTGGCGGCGCAGCGGCAGGTCGGCGTCGAGCTCGCTGGCGATGCGCTGCGGGTCCTCGCCGAGCAGGAGCGACAGCAGGTGCTCGTCGACCAGCGGCCGGCCGGGGTCGTTGGCGAGGATGCCGAACACGCGGGCGAGCTCGCCGCGCAGCCGGGGCGCGGCGATCGCGAACAGCATCAGCGCGGCGAGCTGGGACAGGCCGAAGTCGCGCTGCAGGGTCTCGAGCGGCGAGGCCCGGCCGTCGCGCGCGAGCTGGGCGGCGTCGACCTGGTGGTCGATCTCGCGCAGGCGGTCGTAGGCCTCGGCGAGCTCGGTGGCGCGCAGGCCGTTGGTGATCCGGAGCAGGCCGCCGAGCTCCTCGGCGAACGGCGGCAGGTTGGGCGCGGCGGTGACGATGCGGCCCTCGTCCCACGCGGCGGCGATCGCGACGTTGGCGAGCGCGCCGATCAGCCGCAGGTGCAGCTCGAGCGCCAGGGTGCGCTCCTCGGGCGTGGCGAGCGGCGTGACCGACAGCGGCTCGAGCCGGACGAGCGGGAGCTCGGGCAGCGAATCGATTTCGCCGATATCCGGGGCGGCGGGCTCGGGCTCGGCGACCTCGGCGGCGAGCTCGGCGGGGTCGATCGGGTCCGGGGGCAGGGCGGCGATGTGGAGCTTGGGCGGGGCGTCGGGCGCGGCGCGGAGCTCGGGGGCCTCGATCGCGGCGGACGAGCCGGCGGCGAGCGCGGGGTCGGCGTCGCCCCCATCGGCATCCGGATCCGGGCGCTTCACGGCCGCGAGCGCCGCCAGCTCGGTCAGCTCGACGTGATCCGCGAACACCAGCGCGACGTGCTCCATGCTGTCGTCGACGACGATATCCTCGACGCCCGCCGGGATCGCCAGATCGCGGATCCACCGCCCGAACCGCAGGTTGAGCAGCCGGGCTTCCTCGCCGGCCCACGCCATCGCGACCCCGCTGCGCCCGGCGATCGCGACCCGCGTGCCGGTCGGCAAGCGCAGGTTCAGGTTTTGCGCGCCGTCGGAGGTCTGGGCGACCGTCAGGTGGACGATCGAGTTGCTGGTCGACGAGCCGCGGCGCTGGACCAGCACGAGCAGCCGGCCCTCGAGCACGAGCTGGGCGTCGAGCGCCTCGGAGCCGGGCTCGCCGACCTTGCTGCGCCACGCCTCGCCGATGCCGGTGCGCCAGTAGCGCAGCTGGTTGGGCTCCCACAGGAGCCAGCGGCCGGCGGCGACCGGCAGCGCGATCGACGTCGCGGGGCCGGGCACGGGCTCGGCGCGGCCGGGGTTGATCGAGATGATCCGCGGCCGATCGCCGTGCCACACCGGCTGGCCGGGCAAGGTGCTCGACTGGCGGAACCGGCCGGGCGCGTGTAGCTCGGGGATGCGCTCGATGCCCAGGGTCGCGCCGTCGGCGATCGCCAGACGGGTCAGGTGATCACGGGTCGCGACCCAGATCTCGGCGCCGACCGCGACCGCGTCGAGCACGTGGTCGAACGCCGCGCGGAATCGCAGGCTGCCCGACGCGTTGCACACCGACACTCCCGACTGGTCGGCGACGATCGAATCGCCGCGAGGGCCGAAGAACCGGACGATCCGCCCGTGGCCAGCGTACATCCGCTCCGATGGTAGCGCACGCGACGCTGGCTGTGGTTTGCTGGCGTCGAATATTGAGGAGATAGGGAAGATGCTCGTTCGCTACTCGGCGCCGATTCTACTGGCGACATCACTGCTGTTCTCGGGCTGCAAGAAGGCCGACAAGACCCCGTCCGGGGCGGCCTCCGGCGGCTCCGCTGCATCACTCCCCAAGGAGGCTCCCGTGGCACAGACTCCCCCCGCGAATCCCCCGCCGGCCGCCGAACCTCCCGCGGTCACCCCGCCCGCCGCCGACGAGGCCAAGGCCGGTGCCGGCGGCGCCGTGGTCTCGGCCGACGCGCTCGAGGCGATCCACCTGCCCAAGCCCAAGAAGCTGCCGGAGACCGGCAACTGGCTGACCCCTAACCCGGCTACCCCGGGCAACCGCCTGGTCAACTACTCCGACGGCAAGTCGTACTGGCTGACGGTGCACTTCGCCGACTGCAACGCGCCCGAGGCCAAGAACCTGCCCGAGGGCCGGCGCGGCGAGTACAAGTACTGCTACGAGCAGCCGACCGGCAAGGTCAAGGACTACGCCTCGTACAGCACGGGCAATGAGGTCCGCGCGGTCAAGGCGGGCCACCTGATGGTCAACGCGATGCGCGGCGCGCAGGCGCCCGAGGGCTACGGCGGCGCCGATCTCGAGGAGTTCCTCGGCTCGGTCGACCTCGCCGCCCTCGCGAAGCTGTAAGGCTACGCTCGCAGCGCCGCCGCCGCCGCGGTCAGCTGGCCGCGCAGCTCGGCGGAGATCGTCGGAGATCCGGCGAGCTCGGTCAGCACTGGCGCGGTCCACCGGGCCTTCAGCTGGACCAGCGCCGCCGGCACGCGCGGATCGGGCTCGGGCATGTCGAGCCGGATCGCGAGCGAGGCCTCGGCCCAGCGCCGGGGCACGCCGGTCAGCTGGGCGATGCCGGCGACCGGGTAGGCGGCGTCGGGATCGACGATCGCCGCCATGATCTCGCGGCTCAGCTCCGGCGCGGGATCGCCGATCCAGGTCAGGCCGAGCGCCACCGGATCGGCGCCGGCCGCGAGCGGGCCGGTGATCGCGCGCATCTCGTCGACGCCCATGCGCACGAACGCCGCGAGGTCGCAGGCCAGGAAGTCCTTGATCAGCTCGAGGTGCGTGGTCTTGGCGTGCTTGCCATCGGGGCCGCGCAACCACTTGTCGAGATCGAGCAGCGCGACCAGGCCGTTCCACGCCAGCATCCGCACCGCGCTGTCGGTGTCGCCGAGCGCGTCCTCCAGCGCCTCGATCGCGATCGGGCCGCCGATCTTCGCCAGGTCGAGCACCGCCGCGACCCGCGCCATCTTGGCCGGGGCGTGGACCGCGTCGTGCGCGATCCGGTCGACGACCCCGCCGCCGTCGCCGAGCAGGGTCAGCGCGCGCCGCGCCGTCGATGCCCACGGCTGCGCGCCCATGGCGTCGGCCTTGAGCTGGGGCAGCGCCTCGGTCGCGTGCAGGTGCCCGAGGGTCAGGATCGCGTGGGTATCGCCGAGCTTGGCGCTATCCATCAGCTGGGCGACAAACGTCGCGCGATCGGCTTCCGACAGCCCGCGCGCGAGCGCCAGATCGTAGGTCTCCTGGTTCCAGGGGAGCTGCGCGGGGTCGGCGAGCTGCTGCAGAAGCTGATCGAGGTCCGACATGCTTCGTGCGTAGCACGCTACGAGATGCCGGCGCCGTACAGCGCCGGGAGATCCGCCACCGGCGGGGTCGCGACCTGCTTGTGGCCGCGGCGCATCGCCTCGACGACGACGTCGCCGATCGTCGCGACGTCGGGCCAGTGCGCCGAGCGCATGTCGTAGCGCCAGCCGCTCGGCTTGGTGCTCGCCGGCTTGTCCCACCACGCCGGGTGGTGCTCGTCCCAGCCCTGGAGCAGCGGCGCGTACTGCCACAGGTCGCGCTCCTCGAAGAACCAGTCGAGCATCGCCAGCACCTGGGTCTCGTCGCTCGCGTCGATCGTCAGGATCGCGTCCTTGAGCGCCGGCCGCAGCCAGGCCTCGCCGGTGACCAGCTCCGAGCCGAGCCAGCTCCACGGCCCGTTCTTGCCGTCGGGGAACTGGCCGGCCTGCGCCGACTCGGCGAGCAGGGTCTTGAGGTCGGCCTCGTCGGCGAACGGCCCCTGGATCACCGCGCCGCCCTTGCCGTAGCCATCGAGGAACGCGGTGGCGTCGCCGCGGATCTCGCCGAGCGTCTTCTCCTGATCGCGGACGATCGCCTGGAGCGTGCACTCCGGCATGCCCCAGCCGGTGCCGGCGCCCGGCGCCTTGTTCGGCCAGGCCTCGGCCTGCGCGACCGGCGCGGTCCACGGCAGCAGCGCGAGCGTGTCGTAGCAATCGGCGAGCAGGGTCGCGAGCGCGGTGCGCGCCAGGTCGCCCCCCTCCTTGGCCGCGTGCTGCAGCGCGACGCCGAGCGCGGGCCACCAGTCGGTGCGCTGGCGGATCAGCTCGGGGACCCAGCCCCACGCCGGCGCGGTCTCGTCGCGGTTGCGGCCGACCACCGGCGCCTGGAAGTACGACGCGTCGGGGTACGACGCGAGCAGCGCGTCGCGCAGCTCGGCCGCGGTCGCGAACGCCGGCTCGACGTTGACCGCCCACTTGAACCGGATCTTGGCGTTGGCG
>DASWOO010001239.1:0-3401 GCA_036404335.1 Kofleriaceae bacterium | reverse complement strand
CAGGCCCGCACCGACGTCAGCGGCAACTCGGCCACGGCCAAGGTCGGCTGGACCAACGGCAAGTTCGACTGGGAGGCCGACGCGATGCTCGACCTCGGGTCGATCACCAGCGGCAAGGTCGTCGGCCAGGTCCACATGACTGCCAACTCGACCGGCGGCGGCACGTTCGATTCGACGGGCGACGGCATCACGTTCGGAGTCCCGCAGCTGCAGGGCATCCGGATCACGCACATCGCCGGCAGCCGGCAGCCCGCGCACTTCGACATCAAGATCCAGGCCGCCGAGGCGGTCACCAAGGCGGCGCAGAAGCTGCCCAACGTCGCGTTCACCGCCAAGACCACCGAGGCCAGCATGGCCTACGACGGCGGCCAGTTCACCGTCGCCGGCGCGCTCGACGCCCACGTCGCCTATCCCAAGTCCGGAGACCCCCAGATCGAGGGCGACGTCCACCTCAGCTTCGGCGAGACCGGGTTCACCGGCCGGATCGATAACTTCAATATCAAGGAGACGACGCACTTCACGTCGACCGGCGGCAGCGCCGACGTCGAGACCGGCATCGTCAACATCGGCACCGCCCGGTTCAACGTGCCGGGCGTGATGCACGGCGACAGCGTCACGGGCGAGGTCAACGTCAAGACCGGCAAGTTCCACCTCGAGGTCGACGCCACCGCCGAGAACAAGATGCTGGCGGGGATGAAGATTCACGTGGCCGCCGACAACGGCCACCTCGCCGCCAGCCTGGTCGCCGGCACCCCGCCGATCCCGCTGGGCGACTTCGCGACCATGACCGTGAACCCCGGCACCCAGTTCACGGTGACCAGCGCCGGCGCGATCAGCGGCGACGTCTCGGGCACGGTCAACGCGCCCAGCCTCGGCACCGGCACGTTCACGTACAGCCTGACCGGCGGCAAGTCGACTGGCAAAGCGATCATCGACACCCAGCCGTTCGCGATCTTCAACCCGGTTCACCTCGAGCTGGACATCGACTCGGACCGCAAGGTGTCGTCGGGCATTACCCCGATTACCCTCCAGCCGCAGTACGCGACGGTGGTCGACGCCATGGTCTCGGTCGTCGTCCACGAGAACAAGTTCGACGTCATCGGCAAGATCACGCAGCTGAAGGGCCTGGGCCCGATCAGCGAAATGTGGACGCCGCTCGACATCCACTGGAACCAGGCTGCCAAGCAGATCTCGGTCGAGGGCGCGCTCGACCTGTCCCAAAAGATCCCCGAGCTCAACAGCGGCTCGACCCTGCACTTCAGCTACACCGGCGGCGCGTTCACGCTGGACGGCACGCTGGTCCCGCGCGACTACGGTCCGATCACGTACCACGACAGCCGGATCACCGCGAAGTGGACCTCGACGACCAAGACCTTCGACGTCCAGGGCCAGGCCCACGCCGACATCGCCCAGATCGGCGGCGCCGACTTCGTCGTCGACGCGGCGAAGACGCGGACCACGCCTGGGAGCTTCTCGCTCAAGGGCACGATCAACCCGACCAAGCTGGCGACCACGTTCCCGGGCGTCACGTTCTCCAACGTGGTCTCGGACTTCTCGGTCGACATCGGCGGCGGCGCCCGTCCGAACCTCGAGTTCGGCTTCACCGCGGGGATCAGCGCGATCCCGGCCGCCGGCATCAGCAACATGCAGGCGCAGGTCAACGCGACCTACAAGAGCGCCCAGGGCCTGTCGGGCACCGTCTCGATCACCCAGGCCAAGATCGGCGACGTCTCCGTCGACGGCTCGCTGACCCTGGCGAACAACAAGTTCCAGTCCGGCTCGCTGCACACCGCCGCCGACTTCCCCGGCCTCAAGATCGAGGGCACCGCGACCGTCGCGGCCAGCGACATGCACGCGCTCGCGGCGACCGCCGAGCTCAAGGTTACGCCGGGCGGCGATAGCGCGCTGGCCCGGTTCGTCCAGTCGGGCAGCGTCCACGTCGCGCTGACCAACTGGAAGCTCGCGTCGGTCGACGGCGAGCTGAACCTCAAGCCGCCGCAGTTCCTGCCGCTCGAGGACACGATCGTCAAGATCGGCTACGCGCCCGGCGCCGGGATCAGCGCGACCCTGACCACGCACTTCAACGCCCCGATGGCCAAGCACGGCGAGAAGGGCAACTTCGTCGCCGGCTACCAGTCGGGCCGCGGGCTCTACGCCCACATCGACTTCCCGGTCACCGTGCCCGGCTTCCAGGCCGCGACGATCGCCGGCGATCTCGATGGCCAGGGCATCCGGGTCAGCGCGACCCTCGTCCCCAAGGACGCGCGCATCGTCAAGCAGGCGCAGATCGAGATCGGCTACGACGTTGCCTCGGGCCTGTTCATCCAGGGCTCGATCACGCTCAAGCCGACCGAGACGCTCGAGCTCGTCGTCGGCCTGCGCTACGACGCCACCGCCGGGCTCCAGGTCCTGGGCATCACGCCCAACGACTCGGCCGCCACGCCCGAGGACCACGAGGTCGCGCACTGGCACAAGGACTTCCCGACGGTGCCGCTCGCCACGGTCGGCGTCGCGTCGCTCGGCCTCAAGTTCGGCCTCGGCGTCCAGGCCGGCTACCGCATGCCGCGGATCAAGTTCAAGAACCCCGTCCTCGAGGGCGGGCTCGACGCGCTCGATCAGGGCGGCATGCCGGCGTTCACGTTCGGCGGCTCGGTCGCCATGGGCGCGTACATCGCGCTGTCGATCTCGGTGCAGATCGCCGGCGAGATCCAGCTGCTGATCGCGAGCTGCAGCGCCGGCATCGGCGCCGAGATCGCCGCGCGGCTCAACCTCGACCTCGGCGCGGACGTCAACGGCCGGTTCGCGCCCAACGAGGGCGCGATCCTGCAGATCGATCCGTTCGTCGGCGCCTCGCTCGACCTCGTCGCGTCGCTGATCGCCACGCTGCACGCGTCGGTCTGCTGGTTCACGATCGTCGACAAGAAGTGGACGCTCGCGTCGACCAACTTCGCGCACATCGAGCTCGGCCAGTTCCACCCGTTCAACCCGCTCGGCCTGCAGATCGGCGGCCCGGGTGGCACGCACCTGACCAACGGCCTGACCCTGCGCGACGACGCGTTCGACCAGATCAAGGAAGGCGTCAAGCAGGGCGCGGTCAACGCCGGTAACGAAGAGGCCAACGAGGACGCCAAGAAGCGCGTCGCGCCGGTGCTCAAGGCGTTCAAGGGTGCGGCGCCGCAGTTCGAGCAGCTGCCGGCCGGCTGGGAGCGCGGCATGACCGCGGCCCCGGTCGACTTCCACTCGATGTTCCCGGTGTCCGACGACGAGTGGAACTACTACCAGGACCACGCCGACACCGCCGAGACCATCGATCCGGGCGACGCGCCGTCGACGCCGACCCAGCGCCTGGCCAAGGCCGTCGGCGTCACCGGCCGCAAGGATCCGGGCGGCGCGGGCCGGCT
>DASWOO010001238.1:0-5342 GCA_036404335.1 Kofleriaceae bacterium | reverse complement strand
CCGCTCGAACCGCGGGTCGACCGCGATGACCTTGTAGGTGCCGGGCGGCACGCCGTGGAAGTAGAACGTGCCGTCGTCGCCGGTGACCGCGTCGAGCGCCAGCTCGGCGATCGAGACGATCACGCCGGCGAGCGGCCGCCGCGTGCCGCGCTCGAGCGCCGTGCCCTGCAGGGTGATCGCCTGGTCCGACGCGCCGGCGTGGTTGATCGGCCCGGCGTGCGTGGCCGGCGCCGGCGGCGGCGGTGCCTCGGGCGCCTCGCGCTGCTCGATCACGAAGTTGATCGTGGTCTCGACCGCGATCGCCGCCGGGGCGCCGTCGATCTCGGCCGGGTCGAACACGTACTGCATCGCCGCGGCGACCGCGGCCTCGTCGAACCCGTCGCCGACCGGCGCGACGACGTCGACCGAGGTCACCGTGCCGGCGGCGTCGATGTGGATCCGGACCTTGACCCTGGCTTCCTTGCCGGCGGCGAGCGCGGCCGGTGGGTAGTCCGGCGCCTGGGCCTGCAGCACCTGCGGCGGCTTGGTCACCACGCCGGTCGGCCTAGCCGGCGCGGGCGCCCGGACGTCGTCGGCGCGGGCCGGCGGGGCCCATGCGCAGGCCGCCGCGATCGCCAGGAGCCAGCGGCGCATGGCGGTGAATCTAGCCCGGAACGCGGGCAGCTGCGCGGGATCGATTATTTCAGGTGCGCGGTCAGGTAGGCGCGCGCCTTGTCCTGCGTGTCGACCGTGGCGATCAGCGCCTGCTTGGTCTTCATCCACTCCTGCGTGGAGCGGATGAACTCGGTCATCTTCGGCGTCGGCGTGCCGCCCGCGTCGGCGAGGCCGAGCTGGACCCACGCCTTGCGCTGCAGCGCCGGATCGTTGGCCAGGCCGCCGGCGTAGAACAAGAGCTGCGCGGCGTCGTCGTCGATCAGCGCCTGGTTGGGCTTGGGCTCGTTGGGATCGGGCTTGCTGCGCAGCAGCTCGCCGTTCCAGTCGACGCCGGTGTTGCCGGGAGTTCTGCGGTCCTGGGTCATGTCTTGGCTTCCTTGGTTCGCCGGGGCGCCACCTGCACTGCCGCTCCCGGTGGTCGCCGGGACGGGCCGGTTGGGCGGCGGCGAGCTGGCCGAGTCCGCGCCGCTGCAGCTGGCGACGAGCACGAGGGCGAGGATCGTTCTCATCATGGCAAGGCTACTACAAAGCGAGCGCGTCACGCAGCGCCGCGACATCCGGCCGGGCGCCGCGGGTCACGGCGTCGATCAGGTCCCGGAGCTGGCCCGCGCGCGCGGCGAGGTCGACGCCATCCCGGACCTGGGAGTTGCCGCGCACGCTGGTCGGCAGCTTGCGGACCACGCCGCCGGCATGGACGGTCGAGTCGGACAGCTCGAGGCCGGAGAACCAGGTCCGGGTGTCCTCGGCGAGCAGCGCGCCGGTCTGGCCCAGCACGAACGTGCTGTGATCGATCGCGACGGTCTCGCACCGGTCGTAGCGCAGGAACGTCGTGTTGCGCGCGTCCTTGACCACGAACAGGTCGCGGGCGCGCAGCTCGCGGGTCTCGTGGACCACGAGGTCGCTGCGGGTCGCGTTGCCGACGAACCGCACGCCGCGCAGCCCGACGCGCTCGACGAACGAGCCGGTCGCCGGCGTGACCTCGAGCAGCGCGGCCTCGGCCTGCTCGCTGTTGCCGGCGAACCAGCAGTCGTCGAGCTCGACGGTGAACGCCGGCTGATCGACCAGGCCGCCGACCCGCAGCAGCGCGCCGGGCCACGACGGATCCCAGCTGTTGGCCGCGACCACGCAGCCGTGCATCGCGAAGCTGTGCGCGACCCGCGCGTCGAGCAGGCCCTGGCGCCGGCCGGTCAGCACGAGCTGCTCGAGCCGCAGGCTGCGCGCCCGGACCTGGATGCCGAGGTCGCGGAACACGACGCCCGGCGCGCCGCGGATCACGACGTCGATCTGCGGGTCGTTCGGCGGCGGGTTACCGCCGAGGTCGAGCTGGATCGGCCCGATCGACGCCACGCCGTACTCGCCGGGCGCGACCTCGAGCTCGAGGGTCAGCTCGCGGCCGCCGGCGACCAGCTCGTTGTACGTGCCGTACAGCGCGGCCAGGTCGTCCGAGCTGGTGATCGCGATCGTCTTCCGCTCGGACATCGTTTCCGGGCTCCGCTCAGGTCTTCGGGAACACGCCGGTCTCGACCGAGGTGTAGTTGCGGAAGAACTGCTCGAGGTTCATGTGGAAGATGCCGGTCGAATTCACGCCCTGGGTCGGGCCATCCGGGCCGACGCCCGAGCCGGTCGGATCGGGCGTGTTCTGGTGGTGCGGGTTGCGCAGCGTGATGTTCGAGACGGTGGTATCGACCTGCGGGAACAGCGCGGCGCGGCCGGCCTGCGGCGTGGCGGACAGCGGCACCGCGGCGCCGGCCGTCGTGCAGAAGTTGACGCCGGTGACCGAGTACACGTGATCGCCGTAGATGTTGCGCTGACCCTTGCTGTTGTCGGTGCCGATGTTCTTGAGGTCGAGCGCGAGCTCGACCATCGACTTGATCGGCGCCGAGCGCGACGGGTTGAGCAGGCCCGGGGCGCTGGCGAGGGTGACGGCGTTCGCGCACGCCGTGCCGACCGCGGCGCGCGCCTGCGACTTGGGCCCGTTCGGGGTGGTGGCCGGGTCGTTGGGCAGCGCGTTGTACGTGTTGATCGCCAGCGAGATCGACGTGATGTTGGCCTTCTCGGTCGCCGAGAGGTTGTTGTAGTCCGGGTCGCCCTGGGCCGGCGGGATCGCCGCGAGCAGCCGCGGGATCAGCGCGTAGACCATCGACGTCGCGGTCATGACCGGCGCCTGGGTCTCGCCCGCGGCGGGCGCGGCCGGCTTGCCCTGGAGCAGGATCAGCTGGTCGACGACGCGCGGGTTGGCCGCCAGCACCGACGAGCCGGGCGCCCACTGGGTCTGCTGCTGCTGGACGCCGCCCTGGTTGGCGCCGGACATGTCCGCCTGCGCGCCGTAGAACACGAACATCGCCTGGTGCGACCAGCCGCCGTTGATCGCGTCGTAGCCCGAGCCGGTCGCCGGGGTGTCGCCCTGGCTGCCGCCGTACTGGCCGTAGCGCTCGGCGAACGCCGCGAACGCCTTCTCGAGCAGCGGCGCCCACAGCGCGGTGTCGTACTCGTCGCGGCGGTGGACCTCGAGCTGCGAGGCCGCGATGTTGCCCCACCACTTGGTGCCGCGCGGGTTGGCGTCGGCGCGGAGCGCGGCGCCCTTGAGCTGGAACCCGCCGTGGCCGTTGGCGAAGCGCTGGCCGGCGCCGTACGGCGTCTGCAGCCAGTACTGGAGCTGCTCGGACACGTGGATCTGGACCTGCTCGTACTCCGGCTTGGGCTTGGAGCCGAACAGCTTCTTGAGCCAGTTCGGATCGACCATCTTGCGCTTCCAGAACGTGACGGTCGCGCCGCCCGAGCCGTCGGGCGACATCATCGACTTGATCTTGCCCGGGTCGCGCTGGCTGATCGACATCAGCGTCGCCATGAAGTAGCAGTCACCGATGCCCTGCTGCTGGACGTCGTTGGGCGACGGCTGGTTGTTGATGTACAGGTTCGGCGTCATCACCTGCTCGACCTGCGGCGCGGCCATCGTGCCGTTGAAGCCGGTGATCGGGGTGAAGCCGGCGGGGATCGGCGAGGCCTGGGTCGGCGCGGGGGTCGGCCCGGGCGACGGGGCCGGCGCGGTGCCCGCGGCGGCGGGAGCCGGGGTCGGCGCGGGAGTCGGGGTCGGCGCGGGCGCCGGATGGGGCGCGGCGGTAGCGCCGGCCGTGGCACCTTCCGCGGGCGCCTGAGCCTCGGGCGCCGGGGCCGCGGGCGCCGGAGCCGCCGGGGCCTCGAGGTAGACCACCGACGGGGCCGGGCACACGCTGGGCGAGACCTCCGCGGGCGCGCTGCGGTCGGCGACGAGCTTGACGTTGGCGACGTGGGCCTCGGTCGCGGAGGCCGGAGCGGCGGCGGGCGCGTCGATCGCGTCGGCGATCGTGGGCGCGGCGTGGGTCGTGGTCGCCGTGCCGGTGGTGTCGACCGGCGGGCGGGGGCTGATCTGCGGGCCCTGACCCTGCGGCGCCTGCTGGCCCTGGACCCGAGGCTGCTTACCCGCGGTGTTGTTCGCCGGCTGGTTTGCGGGCGCGGGGGTGCTCTCGCTGCCCCGCCCTTCCTGAACGTATGCCATGGGTCCCCTCGTGTCCGTGGTCTGGTGCGCGCCAGCACGTGCTGTGGCGCCTCGCAGTATACGGGGCGAGTTGCCCTATCCTTCCAAAATAAGTGTTAGCCGCGACGCAATGTGCGTGATTCAACGCGGCTGCTTGCGCAAGTGCGCCATCAGCTTGCCGAACATGCCTCGCATCGCGTTGTCGAGCGCCTCGCCCTGCATCACCGGGACGTATTGCATGTCGAACTTCGCCGCCGGGACCTGGACCTTGGCGCCGCCGGTTAGGAACGACAGCAGCTTGCCGTGGTCGTCGGAGATCGCCAGGCGCAGCTCGGCGCGGATCTCGGTGTTGCTGCCGGACCGGACGGTGTCGAGCCGGGTGACCGAGAGGTCGATGTGGCGCGCCTCGAGCCCCCAGCGCGCGGCGTCGGCGGCGTTCGACGTCACGCTGGTCTCGGCGCGCAGCTGCTCGAGCAGCGCGCGGCGGATGAGCTCGGCGTGGGCCTTGCGCGCGGCCTTGTCGGCCGGGCCCGGGGCATCGTCGGCCGACGACGAGACGAGCAGGTAGAGCTCGGCGCGGGTCTCGTCGGCGCGGCCGCGCTGCGAGGTCGCGATCCGGCGGGCGGCGGCGTCGGGCGCAGCGCCGGGCTGGGCGCCGGGCTGGGCGCCGGGCCTATCGCCGGGCCTATCGCCGGGCCTGTCGGGGGGCTTGTCGGGCGACGGGGCCTGCGCGAGCTTGATCGCGGCGTTGCTCGCGGCCTGGCGGACGCTGGCGTCGGGGTCGTCGGTGGTCAGCGCGCGCAGCGCCGGCAGCGCGGACACGCAGCCGAGCCGGCCGAGCGCGGTCGCCGCCACGGCGCGGACCCGCGGGCTGGGGTCGCGCAGCGCGGTGGTCAGCGGCGGCTGGACCGGCGGGGTGCCGAGCTTGGCGAGCGCGAGCACGGCCGACAGCCGGGTCTTCTCGCTCGAGCTCGCCATCGTCCGGGTCAGGTCGGCGATGCGCTCGTCGGCGTGGGCCGCCGGGATCGCCAGCGTCGCGGGCACGAGCAGGCCGAGCGCGAGCAGCGCGCGGGCGAGCCGGGGATGTCGGAGCACGACCTGCACGCCTGCGTGGATTAGGCGCGATGCCTTACATCGAGTCAACGCCAGACATCGCGTCGGCTCTGCATGGTTC
>DASWOO010001237.1:0-2227 GCA_036404335.1 Kofleriaceae bacterium | reverse complement strand
GGGGTCGGCAAGCTGATCCACGCGCGGGCGTGGGCCGATCCGTCGGCGATGGTCGGCTACGCCTACCGCGACACCGACGACCGCGACCTGATGATCGCGCACAGCGACATCGGCTCGGCGCACTTCGAGGTCTATAGCCGGACCGCGCCGTGGGCGCCGTGGAAGCCGATCGACGAGCGCCGGACCTCGGGCGGCGTCGCCGTCGAGATCCACCAGCGCGCGCCGCTGCCCGACGTGACGTACGTCGGCTGGGACGAGGCCGAGCGCGCCGCGCTGCCGCCGCCCGAGCCGGTGTTCCGCGACGACCAGATCGCCTGGCCCGAGGTCCAGTCGATCGTCGCCCTCGGCCTGACCTACGGCGACCACGCGCGCGAGACCGGCCAGAAGGTCGATCCGAGCGCGCCGCCGACGTCGTTCACCAAGCACATCCGGGCGTTCGCGCCGGGCTCGTCGACGGTCCACGTCCCGCACACCGCCGAGCTCGCCGCCGCGCTCGACCTGGCCGAGCCGGGCCTGGGCGCACAGCTCGCCACCCGGATCCCCCTGGCGCCCGCGGTCATGGACTACGAGGGCGAGCTCGCGCTGGTCGCGCTCGGGCCGATCGACGAGGCCGCGCTCGCCGCCGGCACGCCGCAGCCGTTCGGCCTCGCCGCCGCCAACGACCTGACCGCGCGGATCTGCCAGGTCCTGGCCGAGACCGGCGAGCCCGACCGCGTGCGCGAGCTGTGGACCGCCGCCAAGTCGTTCCCCGGGTTCCTGCCGGTCGCGCCGCGGGTGTGGGCGCCGGTGGGCGGGCTGGCCGCGATCCCCGAGCTGACGATCGAGACCCGGGTCAACGGCGAGCTCCGCCAGCAGGCCTCGACGAAGATCCTGATCTACGCCCTGCCCATGATCGTCCGCGCCGCCGCCGCGCACCTCGGCCGGTCGCTGGCGCTCGGTGACGTCGTGCTGACGGGCACACCCACCGGCGTGGGCCTGCGGATGTCGCCGCTCACCCGCCGGGTCGCGGCGCTGGCCAAGGATCGCCTGCGCAAGGCCGAGCTGCTGGTGTCGAGCTTCGCGACCTCGACCGAGCTGCTGCGCCCCGGCGACGTCGTCGAGGTCGACGTCGGCCCCGCCGGCCGCAGCAAGGTCCGGCTCGGCGTATGACCTCGCCGCGCAAGCTCGCGCTGCAGCTCGCGCTGGCGGCGAGCGGCGTGTTGCTCGTGATGGTGGCGGTCGGTCTGGTCACGGGCGCCTCGCAAGAGGCGCACGAGTGGTACACCGCGCCCGACGGGTATGCCGCGCGGCTCCTGGCCCAGGCCGGACCGCTGCGGGTCGTGTTCGGCCTCGATATCGCCTTTTTGGTGCTGTACACGGCGTTCTTCGCCGCGCTCGCCGACTATCTGCGCCGGCTCGGCCGGCCGTTCGTGGCGATCGCGCTCGGCGCGATGCTGCTGACCGCGCTGCTCGATATCGTCGAGGATCACCACATCCTGGCGCTGCTCGGCGTCGCCGAGGCCGGCCGGCCGATCGACGACGGCGCGCTGGTCGCCCAGCAGGTGATCTCGTCGACCAAGTTCTCGGTCAGCTACCTGGCGCTGGTCCTGTTCGGCCTGGCGGTGCCGCGCGACACCCGCCTGGGCTGGGTGCTGGCGATCTTCCTCGTCGGAGGTACCCTAGTGTCGGGTGTGCTCGGCTTCGCCGCACCGCCAGCGTGGCGCGCGTCACTCGACGCCGGGCGCTGGATCGGCTTCCTCGCCGGTTTTCTCCTGGCAGCGGCCTGGCTGCGTGCATTGCCCGACTCCATGTCGGCTAGCAACACGTAGGACTTGATTCATGAGAGCGTGCGGCATAAGGAAGACCCCATGAAGCGCACCATCCTGATGTCCATCCTCGCGGTCGCCGCGTGCGGCGGCGGCAAGAAAGCCGAGCCCACCACGCCGAAGGAGTCGGAGGGCGAGGCGGCCTCCGTCGCCGAGTCCAAGCCGGCGCCCCAGCCCGAGCCGGCTCCGGAGCCCGCGCCGCCGCCGGCGCCCAAGTCGTGGCACGCCCAGGCCGAGCTGCAGCCGGTCAAGGGTGCCAAGCTCAAGGGCACGACCGTGACGTTCTCCCAGGAGGAGGGCGCCGAGGTCGTCGTCGGCTCGAACGGCTGGTTCGACGGCATCAAGCCGGGCAAGTACCACCTGGTCGTCCACGAGGCCGCCGACTGCGGCACCAACGCCACCAAGGCCGGCAAGCCGATGGC
>DASWOO010001236.1:0-3917 GCA_036404335.1 Kofleriaceae bacterium | reverse complement strand
AGCGACTCGGGCAACGAGTTCATCCTCGAGGTCAACACGCTGCCGGGGATGACCCCGACGAGCCTCCTGCCCAAGATCGCCGAGGCCGCCGGCATCTCGTTCGGCGAGCTGTGCGAGCGGATGCTCGCCGGCGCGGGCCTGGCGACCAAGCGCGGCCGCGGCGAGCGCCGGGTCGTGCAGCGCGCGTACGTTGGCGACGATCGCCGCGACCTGGTCGCCGAGCAACACTGATCATGGTGCCGGCCGGCCTGTCGAGCGCCGAGCGCCGGGTGCTGATCGCGACCGCGGTGTGCGCGCTCGGCGTGCCGGCGACGGCCGCGGCGTGGGTCGGCGCCCGGACCGACGCGGTCGCCGACCGGCTCTCGGCCCGGGCCGGGCTCGCCGCGACGATCGGCGAGGTCGACGCCGATCTGACCGGCACCGTCCGGATGTCGGACGTGGCGCTCGGTGCGCTGGTCAGCGCCGGATCGATCGAGGCCTCGGTCGGGCTCGACTCGCTGCTCGCCGGCAGCCTGCGCGCCGACGAGCTCCGGGTCGCCGCGCCGCGGATCTCCGCCACGGTCGAGCCCGATGGCGACTCGGACCTGGCGCGGGTGGTGCGCACGCTGAGCAGGCCGCGCGCGGGCAACGAGGCAGGCAACGAGGTGGGCAACGACGGCGGCGGCGTGCGCCGGATCGTCGTGAGCTCGGGCCGCCTGGCGGTGAAGATCGCCGGGCTGGGCGAGGTCTCGGCCGATGCCGTCGAGCTGGTCCCCGACGGCCGCGGCGTCCGGGTGATCACCGGCCCGGTCCGGGTCGCCGGCCGCGCCGGGCCGATCGACGTCGAGCTCGCCTTCGCGCGCGGCGCCGCCGAGCTGTCGCTGCCCCGGCTGCGGCTCGGCCGGCTGCTCGCGGTCGGCGGCCGCGGCGCGATCGGCGCGGTGGGCGCCCCGCCGGCCCAGCTGCGCGAGCTGTCGGTCGGCCGGCTCGCGCCCGGCTCGATCGAAGTGCGCGCCCAGCTCGACGACGCCGGCATCCGCCGGCCGCTGGTGATCGAGGTCGATCCGCGCGGCCAGGCGATCGCGATCCAGGGCGATCACCTGCCGCTCGCCGCGTTCGCCGGCCTGGCGCCGCGCGGCCTCGAGCTGGCCGGCGCGCGGGCGTCGGGCGCGCTCGCCGCGCACCGCGACGGCGGCAAGCTCGTGGTCGACGTCGACGGCGCGCTCGACGGCGCCGCGATCGATCATCGCGTGCTCGCCGCCAGCACGGTGCCGCTCGCCGGCCACGTCCGCGGCCAGCTCGCGATCTCGGCCGAGGCCATCACCGTGCCGCGCGCGGCGATCGAGCTCGGCGCCGCGCGCTGGACCGCCAGCGGCTGGTGGCGGCGCGGCCAGCCCGCGTCGGGCCAGATCGACCTCGCGCTCGCGCCGGCCGCGTGCACCGATCTGCTCGCCGCCCTGCCTGTCGAGCTGCGCGGCCCGCTCGACGGCATCATCCTGGGCGGCGCGCTCGGCGGCCACGTCCGGCTCGCGGTCGATCTCGCCGCGCCCGAGGGTGACGGCGTGTCGCTCGACGCGTCGATCACCGACGGCTGCCGCAGCGAGGCCGAGCCGCCGGCGGCCGACGTCGGCCGGCTCGCGCGCACCGGCGATCAGGGCTTTGCCGACGGCAGCCACGCCCGGATCGGTCCCGGCGAGCCGGGCTACCTGGCGCTCGCTCAGGTCCCGCCGCACGTCCCCGCCGCGTTCGTCAGCGCCGAGGACGCGCGGTTCTACGATCACGCCGGCTTCGACATGACCCAGATCGCGCGCAGCCTCGAGATCGATCTGCGAGAGCACCGGCTGGCGCGCGGCGGCTCGACGATCAGCCAGCAGCTGGTGAAGAACGCGTTCCTGTCGCAGCGCCGCAGCTTCGACAGGAAGCTCCAGGAGGCGATCCTGACCTGGCGGCTCGAGGCCAAGCTCGACAAGCCGCAGATCCTCGAACGCTACCTGAACCTGATCGAGCTGGGGCCGCACGTGTTCGGCGTGACCGCGGCCGCGCGTTACTGGTTCGACACCACGCCGCGCGAGCTGACCGTCCGCCAGGCCGCGTTCCTCGCCGCGCTGACCTCCGAGCCGAGCTCGATGAGCCGCCGGGTCCGCCGCGCCCGCGGCCTCGACCCCGACTCGGCCGCGCGGCTCGACACCGTGCTGCGCGCGATGCACCGCGACCGCCGGATCGACGCCGCCCAGGTCGAGGCCGCGAAGACCCAGCCGCTGCGGTTCTAGGCGACGGCGCTCGGCGCCGAACGCTAGACGCCCAGGAACAGGCGATTGCCGAAGTTGCGCTCGAGCTCCGCGGCGAAGATCTTCTGCGCCGCCGCGTCGATGTCGTAGGCGACGCGCTTGAACTCGAAGGTGCGCTCTTCGGTGTCATAGATCGTGTAGCTCGCGCGGTTGTCGTAGTCGCGCGGCTGGCCGACCGAGCCGACCGAGATGATGTAGCGGTGCTCGGGGCGGATCACGAACTTGGTCGCGACCACCTCGTAGACCTCGTCGCGGGTCAGCGCGAACGACTTGCAGAGGTGCGAGTGGCCGATGAACGTCACCAGGCCGAGGTCTTCCCAGATGTCGAGGCAGCGCGTGGCCTGCTCGACGGAGAAGATGTACTCGAACTCCTCGAGGTTGATCGGCGAGCCGTGACAGAACGTGACGTCACCGTCGCGGACCTCGTACGGCAGGTTGCGCAGCCAGACCATGTTCTCGGCCGACAGCTGCCGGGCGTGGAGATCGAGGGCCTGGCGGGCGGCGTCGTAGTAGTACGAATAATCCATTCGACCGGCGACCGCCGCGTCGTGGTTACCGAGGATGGTGTGGCTGGTGACCTTGCGGACCAGATCGCAACATTCGTTGGGTGACGCGCCGTAGCCGACGACGTCACCGATGCAGACGAACTTGTCGATCCGCTCCGACTTATAGGCATCGATGACCGCGCTCATCGCTTCGATGTTCGCGTGTACGTCGGAGAAGATGCCGATCCGCATTACAGCTTCGATGATGATATCAGAGCTGCGAGTCCGCGGGGCACAAGGGGACGCGATCGCTGCTTATCGCGGTGCTTCTCCACCATGGCGCGGTTGTAGGACAGGCTCACGGTTCGACCACCTGGGCTGCGTCGATCTCGCGCATACGGTCGCAACCTGCTGTAACGATGATCAGTGTCCGGTCGAGTGGCCAGGCGCGGTCAATTGACCGAGCCCGCCGCCTCTTCTTCTGCGGTACCCTCGTCGGACGGCTCCCCGTCCCCGTCCTCGTCGACGGAATCGCCGAGCATTTGCGCGGCGACCGCGACCAGCACCTCGTGCACGTGCTCGAGCGTGTCGAGCCGGCCGCACAGCGAGTAGTACTCCTCGACCGAGACCTCGCCCATGCGCGACAGCGCCGCCTGCAGGTGGGGCACCATGCGCGCGGGCGCGCCGATCTCGGCATCGAAGTCGTCGAGATCGGCCTGGGCGATCGCCGCGGCGACCACCCCGATCGGCGAAAAATAAATGCCGGTCGGCAGCACGACCCGCCATTCGACCGGCTTGTCGGCCAGCTCCCAGCGCCCGCCGAGCGTGCGGCGGACGACCTCGCCGAAGTAGGCGCCGGAGGTGGCGAGCACGAGCTCGAGCGCCTCGCGCTGGTCCTGCGGCACGCTGCGCAGGTAATGATCGAGCACGGGCAAGGTGTTGCTGTCGTACTCGAGCGGGACGCCGAGCGCGCGCTGGACGTACGCGCGCGCCTGCTCGGCGTACTCGGTCACCCGGGGCGGTGCGTCGTCGGTCATGCGCGCAAGCTAGCGCGGTTCGATCGCCTGCGCGAGCCGCCGGACCGAGCGTTCTAGGGCCGCGCTTCGATCACCGCGAACCGCACGGCGCCCTGCCCCGAGCGCAGCTCGACGATCGCGGTCTCGAC
>DASWOO010001235.1:0-2121 GCA_036404335.1 Kofleriaceae bacterium | reverse complement strand
GAACATCCCGGCCGAGACCACCGCCGACGACGTCATCCCGGCGAGCCGCGAGCCCGAGTACTAGAGACGTCCTCGCGAGCTCGGGCTCACGCGGCGCGCTTGATGCCGTAGTCCTTGGCCGCGAACGTGGCGAGCTCGGTCTCGAGCACGCGGCGGGCGCGGAACAGCCGCGACATCACGGTGCCGATCGGCACCTCGAGCGCGTCGGCGATGTCCTTGTACTTCTCGCCGCGCAGGTCGGCGCGCTCGACCACGTCGCGGTACTCCGGGCCGAGGCGGCCGAGCGCGGTCTTGACCTCGTCGCACAGCTCCTCGCCGTACAGCGCGTCCTCGACGTCGTCGGTGCAGTCCTGGTCACGGCCGTACAGCGCGCACAGCGCATCGCCCGGCCGCTCGGTCGCGAACCGCTGGTGGCGGCGGCGCTTGCGATAGCCATTGATGAACGCGTTGGTCAGGATGCGGAACAGCCACGCGCGCAGGTTCGAGCCCGGCTGGAAGCTGGCCCACGCGCACATCGCGCGCAGCAGGGTCTCCTGCACCAGGTCCTTGGCGGTGTCGGGGTCGCGGCAGATCCGCATCGCGACGCCGTACATCTCCGCCTGGTGCGGCACGCACGCCAGCTCGAACGCGCGGTGCGCCGGCTCTCCCTGCTCCACCACCCGCAGCGCCCGCGGAGCGGACGTGGTCTTGCGGACGAGGCGAGAGTGCGTCGGAACGATCGTGCTCGAGGTGCGCGGCATGATCAGCGGTAAGAGCAGCCGCCGTGCCACACTCAACTAGTCATAAACACAGGGTGTTTTTGCGGTCGTCGATGGCCAGACACAGCGTGCGTCTCAAACCACCCACGAGATCGGTGCTACGCCACACCCGCGCCGAATCGCTCAGACCGAAGGGAAGCTTCGTGCGTTGGGCCGAGCGGACAGGGCCTGGATCACGCCGGCGATCGCCTCCGGCAGATCCGACGACATCACGCCGCGCAGGCCGTGCACGCGCGACAGCGCGTCGCCGGCCGCGCCGTGGACATAGACGCCGACCCGCGCGGCGTCGACCGCCGGCAGGCCCTGCGCGAGCAGCGCGCCGATCGTGCCGGACAGCACGTCGCCGCTGCCGCCGGTCGCGAGCGACGGCCCGCCGGTCGGGTTGATCGCGCAGAACGCCAGCCCGTCGTGCTTCACGTCGCGCCCGCCGCGGCAGACGATCGTCCGCGCGCCCTTGAGCACGACCACCGCGCGGGTCTTGGCCGCCAGCGCCCTCGCCGCGCCGAGCCGGTCGGCCTCGACCTCGGGCACCGTCGTGCCGAGCAGCCGCGCGGCCTCTCCCGGGTGCGGCGTCAGCACGACCGGGCCGGCGGCGTCGGCGATCGACACCGCGTCCTTGGCGAGCAGGTTGAGCGCGTCGGCGTCCAGCACCGCGGGCAGCTTGCTGGCCAGGACCTCGCGGACCCGGGCGACCGCGGCCGCCGACGTGCCCAGCCCGGGGCCGATGACGATCGCCGCCTTGCCGGCCAGGAGCTCGCCGATGCCGGCGCCCGCCGCCAGCGACCGGGTCATCACCGAGTCGGGCGCTTCGAGCTCGCCCTCGGCGGCGAGCGTGCATAGCCCCGCCCCGGCGCGCAGCGCGGCGTGCGCCGCGAGCCGGCCGGCGCCGCGCATCCCCGGCGAGCCGCCGATCACCAGGACGTGGCCGCGCTTGCCCTTGTGCTCGAGCACCTGGGGATGCGGCAGCCAGTCACGCACGTCGCGCTCCTCGACCAGGCCGGCCGCGCCCGCCGCCGCGATCAGCCCCGCCGGGATGCCGATGTCGGCGATCTCGAGCTCGCCCGCGGCCGCGAACCCCGGCGAGCTGACCAGCGCGATCTTGCGCGCTGCCATCGTCACCGTGCGCTCGGCGGCGACCGCGATGCCGAGCGTCCTGCCGGTGTCGGTCTCGATCCCCGACGGGATATCGACCGCGAGCGTCCGGCCGGCGAGCAGCATCCGCTGCACGACCTCCGCCATGTGGCCCTCGATCGCCCGGGTCAGGCCAACGCCGAACAGGGCGTCGATCACGAGCGCCGCGTCGACCACGTCGGCCTCGCACGCCTCGAGCTGCGCGGCGGTGTCGAGCATGCGGACCGCGCCG
>DASWOO010001234.1:0-4498 GCA_036404335.1 Kofleriaceae bacterium | reverse complement strand
AAGTTCGCCGCGCTCGACTTCCTGCTCGCGACCCGGCGGCGGACGGCGCGCCGGTTCCGGCTGCGCGAGCGCCTGCTGCTGCTGATCCGCGCGATCGCCTGCGCCGCGGTCGCGATCGCGCTGGCCAAGCCGTACACGTCGTGCGCGCGCAAGGGCCCGCAGGTCACCCGCGGGCCGCAGGCCGCCGTGCTGGTGATCGACGACTCGTTCGCCGCCGGCTACCTGATCGACGGCCGGCCGTGGATCAAGACCGCCACCGACGAGGCCCGGCGGATCGTCGCCCAGCTCGGCCCCGAGGCCGAGGTCGCGATCGTCCGCGCCGCCGAGGGCGCCGATCACCCCAGCGAGCTGACCCGCGACCACCTGCGGCTCCGCGACCAGCTGCTCGCGCTCGAGCCCAGCGCGCGGCCGGCCGACACCACACGCGCCCTGGCCCGCGCCGCCCAGCTGCTCGCGGCGTCGAGCCACGCGCGCAAGACCGTGTTTCTGATCTCGCTGCTCGCGAAGACCGGGCTCCACCCCGAGGACGCGCCGTGGGGCAAGGACGGGCCGATCCTGGTCGTCAGCGACCTGCGCCCGGCCAAGCTGCCCAACCTGGCGATCACCGCGCTGCGCGTCGATCCCGATCCGGGCGCGGCCAGCCGCGGCGTCGCGTTCGACGCCGAGGTCGGCAACTTCTCCGAGCTGGCGAGCAAGGTCGAGCTGTCGCTGCAGATCGCCGACCGCGTGGTCGCGCGCGGCACGCTCGCGCTGGGGCCCGGCGAGCGCAAGACCAAGCACTTCCTGGCCGCGCTGCCGCCCGGCGTGCGCGCCGCCGACGCGTCGGTGTCGCTGTCGGGCGACGGCCTGGCGATCGACGACCGGCGCTGGGTCCGCGCGTCGCTGCGCGACCGGGTGCGCGTGCTGATCGTCGACGGCGATCCCCGCACCGTGCGCCACGACGACGAGAGCTTCTACCTCGAGGCCGCGCTGCGCCCCGGCGACCGCGAGGACAGCGGCACCTCGGTCCGGGTGATCACCGCCGAGGACCTCGCCGGGATCGAGCCGCGCGCGCACGGCACCGCCGCGGCGCTCGACCTCGACGGCTTCGACGTCGTGATCCTCGCCAACGTCGCGGCGCTGCCGGTCCCGCGGGTCAACCTGATCGCCGACTGGGTGCGCGCCGGCGGCGGCATCCTGGTCGCGCCCGGCGATCACGTCGACCCGGCGGCCTACGACAAGACGATGCTGCCGCTCCTGCCGCAGAGCCTGCGCGACCCGATCGACACGTCGTGGGGCGCGCCGCCCGAGGAGCGCGACAGCCGCGCGCTGCACCTGGTGAAGTGGGAGGCCGACCACCCGATCTTCACGCCGTTCAGCAAGGCCGCCCCCGAGCTCGCCGATGCGAAGTTCTTCCAGATCTCGCTGCTCGGCCCGACCAACTCGGCCGATCGCAAGGTGCTCGCGCGGTTCACCAACGGCGCGGCCGCGCTGGTCGAGGCCTCGGTCGGCGCCGGCCGGACGCTGCTGTTCACCTCGACGCTCGACCGCGACTGGAACGACCTGCCGATCCACCCCGGGTTCCTGCCGCTGATGCAGCAGGCGGTGCGCCACCTCGCGCGCAAGCACGCGGCGTTCGGCGACACCGATCACGCCGTCGGCAGCTCGGTCGTGCTGCCGACCGGCGACCTCAAGCGGCTCGAGGTCCGCGGCCCCGACGGCATGGGCGCGGTGTTCGAGGGCGACCGGCTCGTCGGCCGGTCGAGCGTGCGCTACGGCCGGACCGATCGGCCCGGCGTGTACCGCGTGATCGGCACCGACCAGACCGGCTCGACCCACGACCGCGACGAGCTCGCGTTCGTCGTCAACGTCGACGCGCACGGCTCGGACCTGACCGCGGCGCCGGCCCAGGCGCTGCCGCCATCGGGCACCGGCACCGGGGAGGCCCCGGCCGACAGCGAGCGCCGGATCGAGCTGTGGCACGCGCTCGGCGCCGCCGTGCTGCTACTTCTTCTTGCCGAGGGCCTGCTGATCCAACGTTAGGGTTTCCGGGGGTCGGCCAGCCCGCGTATAGTCGCCGGCGATGCAACCTGACCTCGAGCTCAAGCCGACCGCGAGCGGCCGCGTCGTCCTCGTCCTCCTCGGCGTGCTGTTCCTGCTGCCCGGGATCGTGCTGCTCGCCACGACCAGGGTGCGCGAGGCGCTGCCGGCGATCGTGGTCCTCTGCCTGGTTGGCCTGGGCCTCGTCGTGCTCGCGGTCCGGCTCGGCGCGCGCCGGCTGATCCTCGATGCCGAGGGCGTCGAGGTCCGCGGCCTGTTCAGCAGCAAGCGCATGGCGTGGGCCGACATCCAGTCGTACTCGTTCGCGTCGATCGATAGCAGCAGCGCGATCGGCTACCAGGGCGGCCTGGTCGGCGTGCTCGCGGTCGCCGCGGTCAAGGCGCTGCGCAAGCAGCCGGCGAACCGCCGGTTCGCGTCCGGCCGGCTCGTGCTGTTCGGCACCCAGGGCAACAAGCTCGTGGTCCAGGCCTGGTTCAAGGACATCGACCAGGGCCTCGAGCGGATCTTCGCGACGATCCACCCGCGGCTCGCCGCCACCACCGGCAACCAGCACGGCAAGCTGTCGTTCGACGGCAACGTGCTCGGCCACACCAGCAAGGGCGTGCTGCCGCTCCACGAGCTCGACAAGGTGACGGTCTCGCCCAACGGCGTCGTCACGATCCGCAAGGTCGGCAAGCGCCTCGCCTGGGCCTCGGTCGGCATGGCCAGCGTCACCAGCTCGCTGCTCCTGTTCGAGCGCCTCACCCAGCGCGGCGTGGTCGTCGAGGTCAACCAGGCGGTGTTCCTGCCGCTGCCCACCCTGGGCATGCTCAACCACTTCACCCAGGCCCGGCAGAACCTGCCCCAGGCGCGGATCAACCAGCGCTGAGCTTGCTGGGTCAGATCAACTCGCATACGGTCCGGCGCTATGATGAAGCCGACCTTGAGAGTTTGGATGACGGGGCTCGCGCTGGGCCTCGCGAGCCTGATCCCGGCCGCGACGGCGGTCCACGCCAACGCGCCGCTCGCGAAGACCACGACGCCGGGCTGGTACCGGATGCAGCTCGGTGACTTCGAGATCACGGCGCTGTCGGACGGCACCGCGGCCCTGCCGATGGAGAAGATCCTGACCGGCACGACCCCGGCCAAGGCCGAGGCCGCGCTCGCCAAGGCGTACCTCAAGCCGGGCTTCGAGACCTCGGTCAACGCGTTCCTGGTCAACACCGGCAGCAAGCTCGTGCTGATCGACACCGGCGCCGGCACGCTGTTCGGCCCCACGCTCAACAAGCTGATCCCGAACCTCAAGGCGTCGGGCTACCAGCCGGAGCAGGTCGACGAGGTCTACATCACCCACATGCACGGCGATCACGTCGGTAACCTCGTCGCCAACGGCAAGATCGTGTTCCCCAACGCGATCGTCCGCGCCGGCAAGGCCGACGCCGACTTCTGGCTGTCGGCCGACAACCTCGCCAAGGCGCCCGACGACAAGAAGGACTTCTTCAAGGGCGCGCAGGCGGCGCTGAACCCGTACCTCACCGCGGGCAAGGCCAAGTGGATCGAGGCCGAGACCGACCTGGTCCCCGGCATCCACGCGATCCCGGCGCCGGGCCACACCCCGGGCCACACGATCTACGTCGTGACCAGCAAGGACCAGAAGATGGTGTTCTGGGGCGATCTGATGCACGTCGCCGCGATCCAGTTCGCCGATCCGTCGATCGCGATCCAGTTCGACAGCGACTCGAAGAAGGCGATCGCCGAGCGCAAGAAGGACTTCGCCGACGCCGCCAAGAACGGCTACTTCGTCGCCGTCGCCCACGTGCCGTTCCCGGGGATCGGCCAGCTGCGCACCGACGGCAGCGGCTATCGCTGGTACCCGGTGAACTACGGCAGCAACGGCGGCGTGGTGACCGGCACCGGCGCCGCGGCCCCGGCGAAGAAATAACCTAAGCCGCTACTTCTCGCGGCTCCACACCCGGCCGCGCTTCGCGGCGGCGATGAAGCCCGCGACGCCCCCGGCCAGATCGACGACGCCGTCGTCGGCCTGGACCCGGCCGGCGATCAGCAGCGGCTGGGCGTCGGCGACCATCCCGATCACCTTGCAGTGGTTGTAGGCGTCGCTGACCCAGTCGATCGCCGCCGGCTCGTCGATCAGCGCGTTGACCGACGCCGCGCCGGGCATCACGGCGACCGCGTCGAAGATTACCGACGGCCCGCCGCCGATGATGTGGTCGGCGACCCGCAGCTGGCCATCGGCCGAGCGCGCCCCGCCGATCTTCGGCGCGACCAGCTCGACCGCGGCGTGCTCCTGCGTGAGCGCCGCGGTCAGCTGCTCGACCAGCGCGCGGTCGAAGCCGTCGCTGATCAGCACGCCGACCTTGCGGCCGCGCAGGGTCTCGACCTGCTTGTGGACCAGGCTGAGCGTCGGCGACGCCGCCAGCTCGCGCGGCGCGATCGCCGGCTTGATCTCGTCGGCCATGCC
>DASWOO010001233.1:0-4501 GCA_036404335.1 Kofleriaceae bacterium | reverse complement strand
GATCCACACCACGGATGACCACAAGGACGCGGTCACCGCCGAGGTCTCGATCTGGCACCACGGCGAGAAGCTCAACACGGTGTACCCGGCGAAGTGGGACTACCACCGCGGCGAGGGCCAGGCGACGACCGAGGTCGCGATCACCGTGCGGCCGGCCGAGGACATCTACGTGGTCCTCACCGGCTATGACCTCGACTCGAACCTGGCGAACCTGCGGATCTACCTGAACCCACTGATCCTGTGGGTGTGGACCGGCTTCCTGGTGCTGGCGTTCGGCACGCTGATCTGCCTGATCCCGCAGAGCGTGGTCGACCGGCTGTCGCGGCCGCGCGGCTCGCGGCTGGGTCGCGCCGCGGATCTCGCGGTGCTCGCCGTGCTGATCGGCGGCATCACGCTCGGCATCGCCAGCCAGGCCCAGGCGGCCGACGGCGGCGGCGGCGAGCACGCGCCGGCGAATTCGGAGCACGTCTCGGCGGGCATGGGCATGGGCGCGGATGGCGTCGGCTACACCGCGATGAACCGGCCGACCAACGCCACCGAAGAAAAAGCGATGAACGAGCTGCTCTGCGTGTGCGGCTGCGCGCGCGAGAGCATCTTCAGCTGCAAGTGCGGGACGGCGGCGCAACTGCGCAAGCTCGTGATGGACTACATGAGCCAGACCGATCCGAGCGGCAAGCCGGCGTTCGATCTGTCGAGCGTGCAGGGCCGCGACGAGGCCTACGAGGCGGTGCTGCAGTACTTCATCAAGACCTACGGCGGCGAGCAGGTGCTGGCGACGCCGCGCACCAAGCTGTCGTGGCTGTTCCCGTCGATCGCGGTGATCGGCGGCCTGGGCCTGGTGATCTTCGCCGGCCGGCGCTGGGTCGGGCGCGGCGCGGCGCTGCCGCCGCCGGGCGCGCCGGGCGCCGGCGCTGGCATCGATGGCAAGGCTCCCACCAACGACGCATACGCCGACAAGCTCGAAGACGAGCTCGCGGACGTCGACTGAACGGCGGCGGACATGGACGATCGAGACAGGATGCGATGGGCCGGGCGCGGCGTGGCGCTGGCCGCGTTGGTGATCGGCTGGGTGTTCATCGCCTGGCAGAACCACTTCCACGCGAGCGCGCCGCTGGTGTTCGTGTGCCTCGGCTATCTGGCCGTGGTCGCGACCGTGTACAACCTGTGGCGCACGGGCGCGTCGGCGGTGGCGACCGATGACGACGACGATGACTCGACCTGGGCCCGCCCGGCGGGCGCGCTCGGCGAGCTGGAGCGCGAGCGGCGGACCTTGCTCAAGGCGATCAAGGAAGCCGAGTTCGACCAGCAGATGGGCAAGCTGTCGGACCGCGACGCGACCGACATGATCGGGACGTACAAGGTGCGGATCTACGAGGTCTACGCCGAGATCGATCGGCTGCAGCTCGGGACCGCCGGCAGCAAGCGCGAGGCGATCTTGCGCGAGGTCAAGGCGCGGCTCGCGGTCGACGCCAAGGCGGGCAAGAAGCCGGGCAAGGCCGACAAGAAGGCCGGCAAGGCCGACCAGAAGTCCAACCAGAAGACGGACCAGAAGTCGGGCAAGGACGCCTCCGACGACGACGCGCTCGAGGCCGACAGCACCACGACGCGCGACACCGACCGCCCTCCGGCGATCGAGCCCGTGCCTCAGGACGCCGGCGCGCCGGCGGCGAAGGAAGCCACGCCATGACCCGGATCACCTCGCTCGCCCTGGCGCTCGGCCTCGCGGTCGGCGCCATCGCGAGCTCGCCGGCCCAGGCGCAGATCGCCGCCGCGCTCGGCAAGCCGCTGCCGTCGCCCGATCTGCCGGTCGGCACCGTCACCGTGCGGATCGTCGCCGGCAGCGCGGCCGCGCCGATCGTCGGCACCACCGTCGTGCTGTCGGTCAACGGCACCCCGCGCGAGGCGCGCACCGACTCGGCCGGCCGGGCCTCGTTCGCCGGGCTGCCGCCGGGCGGCAAGGTCGTCGCCAAGGTGCTCGACGAGGACAAGAAGGAGCACGCGTCCGAGGAGTTCGACGTGCCCGACGCCGGCGGCACGCGCGTGATGATCACGACCAAGGAGTGGCAGGGCGGGGCCGGCGGTGGCGGCGCGCCGTTCGCCGGCGGGGCGGCCGGGATGCCCGAGCCGCGCAAGCTGAGCGGCGAGCCGCGCCCCGAGGCCTCGGATGGGCCCGGCGCGATCACCGTGCGGCTGACCTACAATGACCTCGCGGACGCGCACCCGCCCGAGGGCATCGCGGTCGCGCTGGTCGGCTATGGCGCCGACGACTCGACCTCGTACCAGGTCCAGACCTCGGGCAAGGACGGCCGCGTCCAGTTCACCGGGCTCGACCGCAGCGGCGGCACGTCGTACTTCGCGATGACGCTGCTGCCGCGCGACGGCGCGGTCGACCGGCTGATGTCGATGCCGGTGATCCTCGACTCGCAGGTCGGCGTCCGGCTGATCCTGTCGGGCGAGAAGCGCGACAGCAAGGCGCCCGCGGTCGACGAGCTGACCCGCGCCGAGCCGCAGGTCGACCTCGCCGCCGGCAAGGTCCGGGTCGTGCTCGAGGGCGTCGCCGACCTGACCGCCGACGTCTCGCTGATCGACGCGCAGAGCAAGAAGTCGCTCGGCCAGACCAAGCCGCAGCCGTCGGGGCCCGATCCGTCGCGCGTCCGCGGCGGCGCGCAGTTCACCGCCGACGCCAAGCTGCCGCCGGGCACGCTCGATGTCGAGGTCGGCGGCGGCGCCGGCCAGGCGGTCGAGCCGATGAAGGACGTCGAGGTCAAGATCATGCCCGCCAGCGGCAAGGCCGGCGACGGGCTGACCTCGCTGACCGGCACCGACGGCACCGTGCGCATGTCGATCGCCGCGCCCGGGCCGCAGAAAGCCGTGTTCACGATCAACGGCAAGCAGCTGACGTCGCAGCCGTTCGACCTCGGCAAGTCGGGCGGCAAGCTGACGATCCGCGCGCAGTGGGACGAGGCCGGCCGGCCCGCAGCGGCGTTCGACGTGACCCCCACGCCGGGCCAGGTGGTCTACGCCGAGGCCACGTTCCGCGGTACCCGCTTCCGGTCGCTGCCGTTCCCGCTGCTCGCGGCCGCCGGCAGCAAGATCACGATCTACGCGTTCCCGCGCGTGCTGCTGCAGTTCCAGCTGCAGGCGACGGTCGAGGACGAGCTGCTCGCGGTCCAGGGCCGATTCACCGTGCAGAACTACTCGTGGGCGCCGTACCGCGGCGGCCCCGACGGCCTGATCATCCCGCTGCCGGCGACGTTCAAGGGCGGCGTGGTGTTCGACCCCGATCAGAACGAGGTCAGCGTCGCCGCGGGCGAGGGCTTCCGCATCGTCCGGCCGATCCCGCCCGGCGGCAAGACGTTCCACGGCGGGTTCTCGCTCGGGGTCGAGGCCGGCAAGGTCCACTGGGGGCTCGATCTGCCGCTGGGGCTCTACGAGAGCCAGTTCGTGGTCAAGATGTTCCCGGGCATGGTCGTCCACGCGCCGCAGAGCGCGCCCGGCGAGCAGCGCACGGTGCCGCAGGGCACGTTCTTCGTGATCGATCCGATCTCGATCGTGCCCAAGCAGCGGATGGAGCTGTCGATCGAGGGCATGCCGGCGCGGCCGGCGTGGCGCGCCGTGGTCCCGGCGATCGTCGGGATCTTCGTCGTGGCGATCATGCTCGGCGGCGTGGCGTTCGCGCTGTTCAAGAAGCCGGCGCCGATCAGCGCGGCGGCGACCGCGGCGCGCCGGCAGAAGCTGCTCGACGAGCTGGTCGCGCTCGAGCGCGACGGCGGGAGCCCCGAGCGCCGCGAGCAACTGCTCGAGGAGCTCGAGAACCTGTGGGCCTAGCGGCGGCGATCGATCACTCGGCCATCGACCGGGTCGAGATCATCAAGGTCGGCAAGCGCTACGGCAGCGAGCGCGCGCTCGCCAGCGTGTCGCTCGAGCTGAAGGCCCGGTCGATGTGCGCGCTGCTCGGCCACAACGGCGCGGGCAAGACGACCCTGCTCGGCATCCTGTCGACCCTGGTGCGGCCGACCGCCGGCACGGTGGCGTATCGCGCCGGTGGCGCGGCCGTGCACGGCGCCGAGGTCCGCCGCGAGATCGGCATGCTGGCGCACGCGTCGCTGTGCTACGGCGAGCTCAGCGCGCGCGAGAACCTCGCGCTGATCGCCGGGCTGTACGGCGTCGATGACAGCCGCGCGGCGATCGACGCGATGCTCGACCGGGTCGGGCTCGACGGCAAGGCCCGCGACCGCGCGGCGCGGACCTACTCGCGCGGCATGGTCCAGCGCCTGGCGCTCGCCCGCGCGCTGCTCACCCGGCCGTCGCTGCTGCTGCTCGACGAGCCGTTCACCGGCCTCGACCGCGGCGGCGCGCTCGCGCTCGGCGAGCAGCTCGGCCAGCTGCGCGACGCCGGCGCGATCGTGGTGGTCGTCACCCACGACCTCGAGGCGATCGCCGACCGGACCGATCACGTGGCGATCCTGCGGCGCGGCCAGCTGGTGTTCGAGGAGCGCGG
>DASWOO010001232.1:0-4723 GCA_036404335.1 Kofleriaceae bacterium | reverse complement strand
CGCGGCGATCCCCGAGTCGATCCTCGAGGCCGAGCTGTTCGGCTACGAGAAGGGCGCGTTCACCGGCGCGTCGACCGCGCGCGACGGCCGGTTCGAGGCCGCCAACGGCGGCACGCTGTTCCTCGACGAGATCGGCGAGATCTCGCGCCACGTCCAGGTCAAGCTGCTCCGCGTGCTCCAAGAGGGCGAGATCGAGCGGCTCGGCGGCGGCGGCAAGCCCCGCCGGATCGACGTGCGGATCGTCGCGGCGACCAACGTCAACCTGGCCGAGGAGGTCAAGGCCGGCCGGTTCCGCGAAGATCTATTTTACCGGCTCAATGTCATCCCGGTCTCGGTGCCGCCGCTGCGCGACCGCCGGGACGATATCTCGCTGCTCGCGCAACATTTCGTGCAGGTCTACGCCGAGAAGAACGGCAAGGCGATTTCGGGTTGCTCGCCCACCGCGATCGAGCGGCTCACCGAGTATGGTTGGCCCGGAAATGTCCGGGAGCTGGAGAATGCGATCGAGCGCGCGGTCGTGCTGACCCGGGCCGGTCACACCGTGATCGACGAGGACGCGCTGCCGCGCGAGGTCCGCGACGCGACCCCCGGCACGACCTCGGCGTCGGCGCTGACCTTCCCGATCGGCATGCCGCTCGCCGAGATCGAGATGCGCGTGATCCACGAGACGCTGCGCCACACCCGCAACGACAAGCGGTTGACGGCCAAGCTGCTCGGCATCGCGACGCGGACGATCTATCGCCGGCTCGAGACCACGGATCCCGAAGAGGCCGGCGAGGCCGAGGCCGGCGAACCGGCCGACGAAGCCCGGGTGCCCTCGATCGTGGACTAGCCCGGGGCGGCGCAAAGGAAACCGATGCAAGACCTGATCAAGCGGTACTTCTGGTTACTCGGCGGCGTGGTCGTCGTGGTGTGCGCGGTGTTCGCGGCGCGCACGACCAGCTACTTCGTCGAGGCCAAGGTGCTCACCGACTCCGAGCACGGCCCCAAGATCGCGCCGGCCGTGGTCCACTCCGACACGCCGGCCGCGCCGGTCCACGTCAAGGACGGCACCCAGCTCGCGAGCCGCAACATCTTCTGCTCGGACTGCACGCCGCCGGTCGACTCGAGCAAGCCGGCCGACGCCGCCGGCGGAGGCGTCGCGATCACGACGCTGCCGATCTCGCTGCTCGCGACCAACATCGGCCCGACCGCCGACGAGTCGTACGCGACAATCGTCAACACCGAGAACCAGAAGCAGGGCGCGTACGCGGTCAACGACATCGTCCCCGGCGCGGCCGGCTCGGGCAAGGTCAAGGCGATCCACCCCAAGTACATCGACTTCGAGAACAACAACCGCACCGAGCGCCTCGTGCTGCTTGGCGCGACCCCGCCGGTGGCCGCGCCCGAGCCGGTCGCCGCGGTCGCGACCGACGAGAACAAGGACGAGATGCAGTCCGCGGTCGACGCCGGCATCAAGAAGATCGACGACAACAACTACGAGATCGACAAGTCGCTGGTCGACAAGGTCCTGCTGAACCCGATGGCGATCGCCAAGGGCGCGCGCGTCGTGCCGTCGATGAAGAACGGCAAGCCCGACGGCTTCAAGCTCTACGCGATCCGGCCCAGCTCCGCGTTCGCCAAGCTCGGCCTCAGCAACGGCGACACCCTGCAATCGATCAACGGCTTCGACCTGACCTCGGCCGACAAGGCGCTCGAGGTCTACACCAAGTTGCGCGAAGCGACGTCGCTCGAAGTCGACGTCACGCGTCGCGGTAAGCCCGTCACCCTGAAGTACACGATCAAGTGAAGCCCATGCATCAGGTATCCCGCAGTCTCGTCGCGGCCGTCGTCATCTCCGGGCTCGTCGCCGGCGTGTCGGTCCCGCGGATCTCGTACGCGCAGCCCGCGCCGGCGCCCGCCGCCGGCAGCGCGTCGCCCGGCGCCACGCCCGCCACCGGCGCGCCGGCCGGCGAGGACGAAGCGCTGTACAGCTGCAAGAAGCGCACGGGGCAGGTCGCGGTCACGTTCAAGCCCGAGACCGAGCTCAAGGACCTCATCACCTGGGTGATGGGCTTCACCTGCAAGAACTTCATCCTCGACCCGCGCATCGTCTCGACCGGCAAGAAGGTCACGGTGATGGCGCCGGTCAAGATGAGCTCGACCGAGGCCTACCGCGTGTTCCTGGTCGCGCTGTCGACCATGGGCCTGACGGTGGTGCCCAAGGGCAACGTGATCCGCATCGTCGAGTCGGCCACCGCGAAGAGCGAGACCGTGCCGATCCTGCGCCGCGGCCTGCCCGCCGACGAGGATCAGATCATCCGCTACATCGTCCGGCCGACCTATACCCAGGTCGAGACCCTGCGCCAGGCGCTCGACTCGATCCGCTCGCCGGCCGGCAACGTCCAGGTCGCGGGCACGATGCTGATCGTCACCGACTACGCCAGCCAGGTCCGGGACATGATGTCCCTCGCCAAGTCGATCGACGTGCCCGGCGGCAGCGACGGCATCTTCACGATCCCGGTCCACCACGCCGACGCCACCCAGATGGCGCAGAAGCTCAACGAGATCCTCGGCATCTCCGCGGCCAACGCCGCCGCCGCCGGCGCGCCCAACCGCCGGCCGACCCAGCCCGCGCCCAGCCAGCCGCCCGGCGCGCAGCTGCCGCAGCCCGGGGTCAGCTCGGACGACGTCAACAGCGCGGTGCCGTCCAAGATCCTGGTCGACGACCGGTCCAACACGCTGATCGTGGTGTCGAGCGAGGCCGGGTTCCTGCGGGTCAAGGGCCTGGTCGATCGCCTCGATATCGCGCTCGACACCGAGAGCGGCTCGTCGATCCACGTCCTGCCGCTCGAGAACTCGCTCGCCGAGGAGATGGCGGTCACGCTCAACAACGCGATGGGCCAGGCCAGCGCGCCGCGCGCCGGCCAGCCCGGTCAGGCGGGCGCCGGCCGCACCCCGGGCGCCCCGCCGGTGGCCAGTAACCCCGTGCCGCTGACCCCGAGCAACAGCATCGATAACCTCGGCGCGTCGCTCGAGGGCCAGGTCCGGGTGATCGGCGACAAGCCCACCAACTCGCTGATCCTCGTGTCCAGCGGCCGAGACTTCCTCGCGATCAAGGACGTGATCCGTCAGCTCGACCACCCGCGCCGCCAGATCTTCATCGAGGCGCTGATCCTCGAAGTCCAGCTGTCCAAGGGCCTGGACATCGGCACCAGCTCGCACGGCGGCTACCAGGCCAACAACGACACCCTCGTGCTCGGCGGCGTCCAGACCGCCAACCTCAAGTCGATCAGCGCGGCGTCGTCGCTGGCCAGCGCGACGGGCCTGATCGGCGGCCTGATCGGCTCGCCGCTGACCGCGTCGCAGACCTTCCTCGGCACCAGCATCCCGTCGTACGGCGTGCTGTTCCAGGCGCTCGCCAGCCAGGACAACACCGACATCCTGTCGGCCCCGCACATCATCGCGATCGACAACGAGAAGACCGAGTTCTCCGTCGGTAACAACATCCCGTACAAGGCCGGCCTGACCTTCGGCGGCTTCGGCCTGCCCGGCGCGGGCGGGACCTCGGCGACCTCGCCGACCGGCTCGATCGGCCAGAACATCCAGCGCCAGGACCTGAACCTGTCGCTCAACGTCACGCCGCACATCTCGGCCAACGACGTGGTCCGCCTCGAGATCGAGCAGGAGACCAAGGACATCGGCGGCCAGGACGCCGACCTGGGCCCGACCTGGACCCAGCGCAAGCTCAAGACCCAGGCGGTGGTCCACGATCAGCAGAGCGTGGTGATCGGCAGGCTGATCCAGGAGCGCGACTCGTACGTGGTCAGCAAGGTGCCGCTGCTCGGCGACATCCCGCTGCTCGGCTACCTGTTCAAGTACTCGTCGCGAACCAAGAAGAAGACCAACTTGCTGATCCTGCTGACGCCGTACATCGTCAAGGACCAGCTCGATCTCCAGTCGATCCGCGAGCGCAAGCTGCGCGAGCGCCACGAGTTCGTGCAGTCGTTCTCGTCGCTCAACGAGATGAAGTACGAGCCCAAGGTCGACTATCGCCGGAAGCGCGGCATGATCGAGGAGATCAACCGCGCGGTGCTCGCCGTCGAGGAGGACGTCAACGCCGCCAACGCGCTCGGCCACCGCAAGTGGGTCGATCCGGGGCCGATCGAATACGGCACGTCGCAGATCGAGGCACCGGAAGAAGGCAAGGACGGCCACGGCGACGGCACGACCGCGCCGTACGCCGAGCCCAGGGCGGCCAAGCCGGGCAAAGGCGCGGCGGCCAAACCCGTGACCAAGCCGGCGCCTGCGCCGGCGAAGGACAAGGACGACAACTGATGGTGGCCGCCGGCTTCGTTCCCGTTCGCCCGGTCACGCCGCTGATCGGCGAGATCCTGGTCACCCAGTGCAAGGTCTCGTCCGACGCGATCGACCGGGCGCTGGCCAAGCAACGCGACGAGGGCGGCCTGCTCGGCGAGGTCCTGGTCCGGCTCAAGCTGATCGACGAGGACCAGCTCGCGCTCGCGCTGTCGCTGCAGTCGGAGATGCCGTACCTGCGCGACCTGCCGCGCGCCGAGGACATCCCGGTCGAGCTGATCGACAAGCTGCCGATCAACTTCGCGCGCCAGCGCCTGGTGCTGCCGCTGGGCCGCGACGCGGGCAACCGGGTCATGGTCGCGATCGCCGATCCGGCCGCGGTCGACGTGATCGACGCGGTCGCGGTGCTGCTCGGCGAGCCGGTCGA
>DASWOO010001231.1:0-3453 GCA_036404335.1 Kofleriaceae bacterium | reverse complement strand
CGTCGAGCGCGAGCTGGGTCGTCGCGCCCGCCGCCGCCCGCGCCGCGTCCCACGTCCCCGGCGAGTAATAGGTGTCGGCGTCGAGCCAGCCGGTCCGGCCCGGCACGATCCGCGCGAGATCATCGAGGTAGGCCGCGCCGTGGACCCGCGCCAGCTCCTCCTCGGTCGCCATCCGCGGCGGGACTCGCTCGCCCCGGCTCGCGATGCCCGCGGCGTTGAGCGCGTCGCGCACCGCCTCGGCCCGCGCCGGCCGCTCGGGGTGCCCCGACGGGGCGCGATGCGACAGGAACACCTCGTCGAGGACGTAGCCAAGCGTCATCAGTCTCGCTCCGAGCGGATCGGCCGGGCCATCAGCGCGAAGATCGCCTCGCGCACGGGCACGCCGGTGTGCATCACCGCGTACATCGCGTCGGTGATCGGCGCGGCCACGCCGAGCTTGTCCGCGAGCTGCTTGGCGACCTTGGCCGTCTTCACGCCCTCGGCGACCTGGGTCATCTCGCCGAGGATCTCCGGCATCGACCGGCCCTTGCCGAGCGCGAGCCCGACCCGCCGGTTGCGCGACGCATCGCCCGAGCAGGTCAGCACCAGGTCGCCCATGCCCGACAGCCCCGCGAACGTCTGCGGGTGGGCGCCGAGCGCGACGCCGATCCGGGTGATCTCGGCCAGGCCCCGCGTGATCAGCGCGACCCGCGAGTTCGAGCCGAAGCCCAGGCCGTCGGACACGCCGGCGGCGATGGCGATGACGTTCTTGAGCGCGCCGCCGATCAGCACGCCGAGCACGTCGTCGGTCGTGTAGATCCGGAACCGGATGTGCGACAGCGCCTGCTGGGCGAGCGCGCAGGTCTCGGGGTCGCGGCCGGCGAGGACGATCGCCGCCGGCATCCCGGCCGCCAGCTCGCTCGCGAACGTCGGGCCCGACAGGTACGTCGCGCGCGCGGCGATCCGCGGCGGCAGGATCTCGCGGTAGACCGCGTCGATCGAATGCAGCGTGCCGTCCTCGAGGCCCTTGGACGCGTTGATCACGATCGCGTCGGGGTCCATCGCCGCGGCGGCGCGGCCGAGCACGTCGCGCGTGCCGTGCGACGGGGTCACGCCGAGCACGAACCGCTTGCCGCGCACCGCGCCCTCGAGATCGTGGGTGACGTGCACGGTGTCGGGCAGCTTGTGGCCCGGCAGGTAGCTCGCGTTCTCGCGCGCGGCCTCCATCGCCGCCGCGGTCTCGGCGCCGCGCGCATACAGGCTGACCCGGTGGCCCGCGTTGCCGAACAGCACGGCCAGACAGGTTCCGTAGCTGCCCGCGCCGATCACGGCGATCTCTTCACCCGTCATTCGAGCGCCACCGTATCACCGCCCTAGGATTCGGGCAGCTCCGATCGGTTCGCGGGGCGCCCGTCCAGCGGCTCGAGCGCCGCGCTCGCCACCGCGACGCGGTTGCGGCCGCCGCGCTTGGCCGCGTACAGCGCGGTGTCCGCCGCGCGGACCAGCGCCTCGGCGTCGACGCCGTCGTCGGCCAGGGTCGCCACGCCGATCGACACGCCGATCCGGCCGGCGCGGGGCGCGGCGTCGGCGAACTCGTGGGCATGGACCCGCTCGCGGATCCGCTCGGCGAGCTTGGCCGCGGCGAACTTGTTGGTGTCGACGAGGATCACCGCGAACTCCTCGCCGCCGTAGCGCGCGACCAGGTCGTTGAGCCGCCGGGCATCGGTCAGCACGCGCGCCAGCTGGCGCAGGACCTCGTCGCCGGCGGGGTGGCCGAACGTGTCGTTGAACTGCTTGAAGTGATCGACGTCGAGCATCAGCAGCGACAGCGATGCGCCGCTGCGCTGGGCGCGCTCGACCTCGAGCGACAGCCGCTCGTGGAAGTGGCGGTGGTTGTACAGGCTGGTCAGCCCGTCGGTGACCGCGAGCTGGGCCAGCCGGGCGTTGGCCTCGGCCAGCTCGTGGGTCCGCTCGTGGATCTTGGCCTCGAGCTCGCGGTTCATCTCGAGCAGCGCCTGGTTCTTGGCCGACAGCGACGCGATCAGCTGCTGGTTCTCGTGGACCAGCCGGAACTGGCGCAGCAAATTCTCGACGCCGAGCAGGAGCTGGGTCTCGTCCCACGGCTTGCTGATGTACTGGTTCAGGTGCGCGCGGTTGATCGCCTCGACCACGGCGTCGAGCCCGGCCTGGCCGGTCAAGAGGATCTTGGTCGTCGCCGGCAGCCGGCGGTGGACGATCTCGAGCAGCTCGACGCCCCTCATCCCGGGCATGATCTGGTCGGCGATCACCAGCGCGATCGACTCGCCCTCGCGGGTCAGCTCGTAGAACAGCGCGACCGCCTCGTCGCCCGAGCGCGCAGTCGCGATCTGGCACTCGTGGCCGAACCGGGCGCCGAGCTGGGCGCGCAGCACGCGCAGCACGCCCTCCTCGTCGTCGACGCAGACGATCACCTCGCGGCGGGTCACGGCAGGCTCACCGGCAACCGGACCTCGAACACGGTGCGGCCAGGCTCCGACTCGCAGCGCATGGTCCCGCCGTGCTTCTGCACGATCTGCCGGGCGATGCCCAGGCCCAGGCCCGTGCCCTCGCCCTTGGGCTTGGTGGTGAAGAACGGCTCGAAGATCCGCGGCTGCGCGTCCGCCGGCACGCCCGGGCCATTATCGGCCACGCGGATCACCGCCCAGTCGCCCTCGACCGCGGTCGAGACCTCGATCCGCGCCCTCGCCGTCGACGCCAGCGCCTGCTGCGCGTTCTGGATCAGATTCGTCCATACCTGGTTCAGCTCGTCGACGAACACCGGGATCCGAGGGAGCGTCGCATAACGGCGCTCGATCACGATATCACGCAGTGCGTGATGCAGCAGCGCCAGGGTGGTCTCCAGACCGTCGTGGACGTCGTCCTCCGTCCGCACCGCCTGGTGATCCAGATGCGAATATCTCTTGAGCGCGCCGACGATCCGCTGGATCGACGCCACGGCGTGGCGGATCGTCGAGGCGGTCCGCTGCAGGTAGACGTGGTCGGTCAGCGCGGCGACCACCGTGGGCGCCACCGCCCGGGCCTCGCCCTCGCCCAGCGCGCCGATCAGCCGGACCGCCTCGTCGGGCGTGGCCCCGAGATCGGCCAGCTCCATCGCGACCACCGGCAGCTGGGCGACCAGCGGCCCCGGCATCGCCTCGAGCGCGCCGCCGATCTCTCGCGCCGCCTTGCGCGCCCGGACGCCGGTCGCCAGCGGCCGCTCGGCCAGGCTGGGCGCCAGGGCCTCGATCACCCGCGCGATCCCGCTCGCCGCCGCGGTTGACGTCCGCGCCGCCAGCTCGGCGCCGTGGCGGGCCAGCCGGTCGAGGATCTGGGTCAGGCCATCGATCGACCCGCGGATCGCGGCGGTCGGCGAGTTGATCTCGTGGGCGACGCCGGCGACCAGCAGGCCGAGCCCGGCCATGCGCTCGGACAGCACCAGCTGGGCCTGGGTCTCCC
>DASWOO010001230.1:0-6088 GCA_036404335.1 Kofleriaceae bacterium | reverse complement strand
GCGCCGTCGGCGATGACGTAGAGCTGCTTGGCGGATTCGCCCTGGCCGGTGGTGCCGAGGTCCTGGAGCCAGCGCAGCGCGATCACGCAGTCGTCGTGGCCGTCGCCGTCGAGGTCGCGGACATCGAGCGGCTCGATGTCGTTGTCCCAGCGCGTCGGGTTGGCGCGCGCGGGCGGGGTCAGCTTGAGCACCTCGGCGCCGTCGGCGCGCAGCCGCAGCAGATCGAGCTCGACGACGTTGTGCGCGGCGTCGCGCGGCGCCTGGATGATCGCCCACGCCGAGCGCGGGCCGATCGCGCGCTGCCGGACCGAGCGCGGGTTGAAGCTGTGGGCGGCGATCGCGGCGTCGAGCGCCGCGGCGTCCAGCGCTGCGGCCGGGGGCGTCGCGCTGGCGCTGCCGGCGGCGGGCGCCGCGCCGGGCGGGGTCGCGCTGGCAGCCGGCGGGGTCGCGCTGGCCGGGGCGGGCGCGGAGCCGGAGCCCGGCGCGGGCGCGCTCGAGGACTTGTTGCCACACGCCGCGCCTGCGAGGGCGAGCACCACCACGACCGAGGTTCGTCGCATCACGGGGCGATCCTACTGCAAGACCAGCGGCACGTCCTTGCCCGCGCCGGCGGACAGGAGCGGCTCGGACGCGGCGGTCAGCGTGCCCGCGAGCCGGTGCTCCGTCGAGACCTGATAGGTGCGGCGGGTCAGCGCGAGCACCGGCGGGGCGCCGGCGATCTTCCAGTCGTACGCGACGTCGTCGGGCGCGGCGACCGGTAGCGTGTTGCTCTCCGGGTTGCCCTCGCTGTGCGAGGCGTACTTCACCAGGTGGCTGAACGCGAGCCTGGGCGCGGCCGCGTCGCCGGAGACCACGAACAGCTGGCTGGCCTCCTCGTCCTGCGTCCGGTAGCAGCCCTGGCAGCGGTCGGAGATCCGCGCGTGGCGCTCCCAGTCGGCGACCACGAGCGCGTCGTCGTTGCCGTCGGCGTCGAGATCGCGGACCTCGAGCGAGCTGGCGCTCGCGAGGTCCTCGAGCTGCGCGTCGTTGCCGTCGGGCGGCGCCAGGTGCAGCACCGCCGCGTCCGCCGCCCGGACCCGCAGCAGGTCGTAGCCGCGGATCGCCTTGTTCTTGTCGCGCTGGGCGATCAGCGCCCACTGCGAGCCCGGCCCGCTGGCGCGCTTGACCACCGCGCTGGCCGCGACGTGCCGGTCGGCGAGCGCCTTGTCGAGCGCGGCCGGCTCCACCGGCGCCGGCCGGGCAGGCGCCGGTGCCGCTGCCCCGGAGCCCGCGGGTGCCGCCGCGCCCGCGCCCGCCGCGCCCGAGCCGGCCGCCGCGCCCACGGCCGCCGCGCCCGAGCCGGCCGGGTCGCCATCGCCCGCCGGCTTCTTGCACGCCGCGAGCGCGGCGAGCGCCGCCGCGGCCGCGAGCCACCGCCGGCCGATCACGCGTTGGCCTTGTGCGCGGCCTTCCACGCCTTGGCCCCGGCGATCATCTCCGACGCCATGCCGTCCGGGTTGTACTCGAAGTGCCACGGCTCGTTGTAGTAGGGGTGGAAGTCGAACTTCATGCCGTTCATCGCCATCCACTTCATCACGCTCGATCGGTAGTACTTCATCAAGTTCTCGGCGCTGTGCGTGTTGGTCTCGGACACGCCGAACTTCTTGCCGTCGGTCGTGCGCGACGCGTCGACGCTGAGCTGCAGGTCGACCGCGAGGCCGTAGCCGTGCGACGAGTTGGTCGCGACGGCGAAGCGGTTGGTCGACGTCGCGTTGGCCTTGCCGGGCCGAAAGCAGCTGATCGCGAGCAGGTCGACGCCGTCCTGGGCCGCCGCCTCGCGCATCTCGAGGAACGCGTCGAGCATCTTGTGGTGCATGCGCTGCTGGCCGCGGCCCGGCGCGACCGCTTCGGTCGGCAGCGTGGCGAGCGTGCTCTCGACGAACGCCTTCATGCTGAACGTGCTCGCGCCGCCGTGGTCGACGATGTCGAGGTTGATCCGCTTCTCCTTCATGCCGAACTGGCCGTAGAGCGACGCCACGAACTTCTTGAACGGCGCCGACGTCTTGGGTGGGACCTCGCTCTCCGTCGGGAAGATTAGATTTCCGGCGCGCAGCGTCGCCATCGCGTGGTCGTACAGCTCCTTGGTCTTGGCCGACATCCCCGACGTCGCGTCGTTGGTGTCGAGCAGGTAGCTCCCCGCGCCGGCGGTGGTCTTGACCGGCGGCGCCGCCGGCTTGGTCGTCTTGTTGTCCTCGACGATCCCGGCCGCCACCTTGGGACCAGCGAGGCCGTGGTGCTCGTCGGTCGGCAGCTCGTGCGCCGGATCGACCTTGCCGGCGTGCGGCGCCTGCGCGGCCTGCTCGGTCACCGGGGCCTGCGCGGCCTTGGACTTGGCGAGCTCGCCGTGCAGGTCGGCCTGGGTCACCGGCTTGACCGGCGGCTGCTGCGGCTTGGCCTTGGCCGCGCCGCCGCCGTGCAGCCCCTCGAGCGATTTGTCGCCGTGCCCGGCGATCACCTTGTCGCCGAACGTGTCGCTCGCCGCGGCGCCCTGGCCGACGCTCAGGATCGAGTCGTCCAGGATGTCGTCGCGCACCTGGTGGTGGCCGGTCGGGCCGCGGTCCGAGCGCATCAGCAGCACGTCGGCGTGGACCTTGCCATCGAGGTGCAGCTGGTAGTGCGCGATCGCGGTGTTGTGCGCGCCCTGGTCGTTGCCGGCCGCGAGCTGGACGAACGAGAACCCGGCCTTCTCGGCGCGCGGCTTGAACGCCGCCTCTCCGAACGTCTGGATCGCGCCGGTGATGCCGTTGGCCTTGGCCTGCTTCATCTGATACTCGCTCTCGGAGATCCGGAGCGTCTTGGTGGTCGCGGTCGCGGCGGCGGCCGGCTTCTTGAGCAGCCACTTCGCGGCGCTCTCGAAGTGGTCCTGCTTGTAGTCGCTGTCCATCAGCGTGACGTCGCTGATCGTGTCGGACAGCCCGCCCGCGGTCGACAGCGACTCCTGCATGCCCTTGTAGCCGCCGGCGCTGTGACCGGCGAGGCCGATGTGCGCCGGGGTCAGCGTGGCCTGGCCGATGTCGCCGGCGATCTGCGGCAGCAGCGAGTGGATGAACGCGTCGAGGCCGCCGGTCGCGATCGCCTTCATGTAGCCGCCCTCGTGCGTCTTGCGATCGCCGCCGCGGCCGATCACGCCCTGCGGCACCAGCGTGATCGTGTTCTTGGCGACCTTGCTGGTCTCGGCGGCGACGTCGATCCCCGACAGCACGCCGGACTTGCCCTTGTGCTCGTCGTCGTCGTCGATCTTCAGCTGCGCGTCGTAGCCGTGCAGGAACACGAAGACGTTCGGCGCCGCGGTGACCCCGGGCGAGACGAACGCCGCGACCTGCTGCGTGTGCTCGCCCGAGCCCGCCGTGTAGATGTGCTGGTACATCTGGTTGGGATCATGCGCCGCGTGCGCCACCGCCGGCGTGGCGACCGGCGCGACCGGCGCGACCGGCGCCACCTTCGGGGCGGCCACGGGCTTGGTCGGGATCTCGCTCGCGGTCGCCGAGCTGTCGCCCGAGCTCGCCGGCGGGTGCGCCTTGACCTCGGCGTGCGGCGGGTCGCCCGCCGGCTGCACCGGCTTGACGAAGTCGCCGTGGACGAACGCGTCGCGGCCCTGGAACGCGACCTTGAACCACGGGTCGTCGTGGGTCCGGGCCTCGATGACCTGGCCGTGCTGCAGCCCGCCGACGATATTGTGCGGCTCGCGCGACGGCGCGCTGCGCACGTTGAGCGCGCTCGCCGTGACCTTCATCTGCGCCGGCATCGGCGGCATCGCGACCCGCGGCTGCTTGCCCGCGCCGGCATCCGGTCCCGCGCCGCCCGCCGCCGCGCCCGCCGTCCCGCCCGCCGTCTTCCCACGCTCTTCAAAGCCAGCCATGCGACTGACACTGACGTATCCATATCGTCGCTGGCAATAGCGAATATCGACGACACATACGCTGTCTCAGAGACGTCTCCGGAGACAGTCGCGCCCGGCGATCCCGCGCCGTGGATTTCGCCGGCAAATGCCAGCCGACCGGTGTCAACCGTAGGTCGGGTGCTGCGGCCAGCCCGCGGGCGAGTCCTCCCACGCCTCCTGCCGGCCGTAGACCGCGAGGTCGAGGATGTTGTTGACGAACAGCAGCCGGTCGACGCCGCGCCACCGCGTGTTGTAGGTGCGGTAGACGTCGTCGCCGTCGCGCAGGAACAGGGTCAGCATGAACGCGCGGCCGGCGCCGACGTCATCGGCGAACGTCGTGCCGCGCGACGACAGGAACGGCATGGTCCAGCCCATGCGCTGCTTGGTCGCCTCGATCTGCGCGATCGGCATGTCCGAGATCGTCGCCCAGCTCACCCCGGCCTTGGCGAGGCCGGTGAGGTTGACGACGTTGTTGGTGAAGTGGGTGCAACCCGGACACAGCTTGTCGGGGCCGACGTCCATGAACTGATAGGCCGCGAGCTGCGATCGGCCCTCGAACAGCTCGAGCAGGGTGCGCGAGCCCTCCGGACCCTCGAACGCGTAGTCGCTGCGAAACTGCTGCATCGGCAGCCGGCGGCGGCGAGCCGCCAGGGCATCGAGCGCGCGGGTCGCTGCTTTCTCGGCCACGAGCAGCGCGTCGCGCTCGCGCTGCCAGTCCTCGGCGGGTACCACGGGGGGCTTGGTCATCCGTCGACCTTACCGTGCCGCTGTTTGCGTGCCCTCCCGCCGCGCGGCCTGGGTTATGCTGGTATGCGCTGGCCGGATCCGGTGAGAGCTCCTCACAAACTCGCGTCGCTGCGGCTCGTGGCGGCGGTGCTCGGGCTGGCCGGCTGCACCGGCGTGCTGGCCGATCCGTCGGCGGATCCCCAGCAGCTGACCGGCGACGGGATCTACGTCTTCGCGACCCGCGCGGTGTACGGCGGCGGCGAGCTCCACGGCGTCGACGGCGCGGACCTGCTGTGCGCATCGGCGGCGACGCGCGCCCAGCTCCCGAGCGTCGAGGGCCGCGGCGCGGTGCCGGGCGCGGCCTATCACGCCTGGCTGTCGAGCGTGGAGCGCGATCTGACCGGCCGGTTCAAACCGTCGGCCCGGCCGTACAAGCTGGTCGACGGCACGGCGATCGCCGGCAGCTGGAGCGAGCTGACCGACGGCACGCTCGCCCACGCGATCGACCTCGACGAGTACGGCGTGCAGATCATCGATCGCGATGACCTCGTGATCGGCGGCGCCTGGACGTTCACCCAGGCCGACGCCACCGCCGTGCCGTGGACCGATCGCGACAGCCCGACCGCGTCCCCGCGCCAGGACTGCGACGCGTGGACCAGCGGCGCCGGCGTCGGCGCGGTCGGCATGCTGCACGAGGTCTCGGCGGCGTGGACCTACGCCGACCTTGCCGTCGGCTGCTCGTATCCGCATCACCTGTACTGCTTCGGCGAGTGAGCTTGCGCGACGGCCGGGCCGGCGAGCTCTACCGGTGCTACGCGCCGGTGATCTACGCGCGCTGCCGCCGCATCCTCGGCGATCCGCGCGCGGCCGAGGACGCGACCCAGGAGACCTTCGTGCGCGTGGTCCGCCACCTCGCCAAGGCCCCCGACGCCGAGCACGCGCTGTTCTGGATCTATCGCATCGCCACCAACTACTGCCTCAACGAGCTGCGCGCCCGCGCGCGCCGCCCGCTGCCGATCGAGGACGCGGGGGCGACGACCGCGGCCGCGCCCGCGCCCGACCTCGTCGATCGCGACCTCGTGGTCCGCCTGCTGCGCCGGCTGACCGCGCAGACCGCGCAGATCGCCTGGCTGCACCACGTCGATGGCCTGGCCCGGGAGGAGGTCGCCCGAGCGCTCGGCATCTCGCTGCGCACCGTCGGCAACCGCCTCGCAGAGCTCCGCGTTCACGCCCGCCGTTTCGCCGAAGAACCCACCACCAGGAGCTTTGTCCGATGACCGGACATCTGTCCCACCTCGCGATCGATCAGCTCGCGCTGGGCGCCGGCCCGGCCGGGTCCACCGACCACTTCGCGGCCTGCGCCGACTGCCAGGCGCGCGCCGCCGACGCCGCGGCGCTGCGCGACGAGCTCCCGCCGGCGCTGCGGGTCCGCACCCTGGCGCG
>DASWOO010001229.1:0-9205 GCA_036404335.1 Kofleriaceae bacterium | reverse complement strand
GTCGCGTAGCGGACCAGCTCGCCGAGCCGCTCGACGAAGAACCGCCCGGCCGAGGCCACCGGGACCGCGCCGGCCTCGCGCAAGGTCGTGAACGACATGCCGGCGTGGATCCCCGGGCTCGACGGCCCGGCCGGCAGCCGCGCCGCGCGCTCGGCGAGCGGCGTGATCGCGCGCATCAGCCCGACCGCGAGGTCGATCGCCAGCGCCTTGTCGGGCGCCGGCCGCGGCACCGCGTACGCATGCGCCAGCAGCCGCAGCATCAGCGCGTAGCCGGTGTTGGCGACGTCGACCGTCGCCGCCGCGGTCTCGTCCTCGATCCAGACCTTGCCCTGCGGGCGCGGCGGCGACCGCAGCACCGGGTTGTGCGCCGCGGGGAACGCCGGCTCGAACGCCGGGTTGGCGGCGCGCAGCGCGAGGAGCTCGTCGCGGATCGCGACGAACTGCGCGAAGTGCGAGCCCTCCGAGTGGGCCGGCGCGCCCTCGCCCTGCTCGACGATCGCCGAGAACGCGGCCAGCGCGGTCTTCGCGCACACCACCGGCTTGCCGCCGAGCACGGTCTCCGCCGCCGACAGCTGCAGCGCCGGATCACCGCAGAACGTCGCCGCCTCGCCGTGGTGCGCGGCGAACGCCTGCAGGCCGTCGCCGAGCGTGGCGTAGAACGCGCCGACCGTGGCGTAGTCGATCGCCATCGGCGTGATCCGGTCGCTGGTCGTGCCGCGGTGAAACGCCAGCTCGGGCGCGAAGCCGTCGCCGTCGCGCTCGTCGGACGCCACCGGCCGCTCGAGGTGGATGAAGTGCTGCAGCGCCTCGGCCGAGAACGGCGCGAGCCGGACCACGATGTTGGCCGGCAGATAGCCGGCGTCGATCGGGAAGTTGCCGCGGCCGAAGTGCGGCGCGCCGCCCAGCGCCGCGGTGATGTTCCACACCGACGCCAGGTGCCCCATCTCCTCGACCGAGACCTTCAGGATCACCTGGCGCCAGCGCGCGACCGCCGCGGCCTCGGCCTCCGAGCAGCCGGCCAGCTCTTCGCCGGTCTTCAGGCTGAACAGCGCGTACAGGTACGTGCACATCAGCGTGTGCTCGAGCTCGGCGGCCTCGTACAGCAGGTGCAGCAGCGCTTCGCGGGTGGGGACCTTGCTCATCGCAGGTCCACCTTACTCGCCTTGGCGCGGGTTCGTCAGATCGCGGCGCGCCCCACGAGCGTCAGATCGCGGCTCTGATCCCGCGGCCGACCGAGATCGACCGAGATCCCCAGGCCGCGCAGCTCCGCGTCGCTCAGCGGCGCCGCCAGCTGATCGCGGAACCACTCGGCCGACTCCGGCTTGGCCACCGGCGCGCGCGGCGCCATGTCGGGCAGCCCCGGCATCAGCTCGGCGAACAGCCGGCCGAGCGCGGCGTTGTCGGTCGCGATCGACGCCGTCCGCGTCAGCAGCGCCGCGGTATCGGCGCGCCGGCTCTGCTTGGGCTGGTCCATCACCGAGATCGTCATCGCGCCCATCATCAGCGACCAGGCGCAGAAGATCCGGAACCCCGGCTCGCTGCGCGGCAGCGCCTGCAGGTACTCGAGCGCGCCCTGCGCGTTGGCCCGCAGGCTGGCCAGGAGCTCGCGGCGATCGGGCACGAGGAACCGCCCGACGGCCTCGTCGTCGCGCTGGTCCTTCAGGATGTTGACCTTCTGCAGGAACACCCCGAAGTGATAGGCCAGGTTGATCGACGGACCCGGCGACGGGCCCGGCGATGGACCCGGCGAGGCGCCTGACTCGGCGCGATCGATCGACCACAGCTCGGTCAGCATCTCGCCGACCAGGCCGGCCACGAAGCAGCAGTAGCGGGTCACGTCTTCGACGTCGACCAGCCGCAGCGTCGCCGAGCGCGCCGCATACGCGGCCATGCCGACCGCCATGCGATCGATCGCGTTGAACACCGCGGCCGCGGCCGCCGCGGGCAAGGCGTGCGCGTCCTCGAGCAGAGCGTACGTGTCGGCGAGCAGCGCGCGCTCGCTATCGGGGATCTGCGCGGGGAACCCGGCGGCGAACGCGTCGACCTCGGCCTGCGCCGGCAGCGCGCGCAGGAAACCGCGCCAGCGCGCGAACTGCTGGGCCTGGGCGTGCTTGTCGGTGAACGGCGCGTCCTCGACGGTGTCGAGCACCCGCATCAGCAGATACGCCAGCGCGACGTGATCGCGAAACGGCGCCTCCAGCTGCGGGATGCACAGCGCGAAGCTGCGGCTGACCGCATCGAGCCGCTGTTGATAGAACGCTGACGGTCTCACTTCGTCCGTCCGGTCCCCGCGAGCGCGCGGCGGTAACGGCCGAGCGCCATGAGCGGAAAGCAGTTTCGATAGAGATGATACCGGAGCATGAAGCCCGACGACAGCTCGCGGCCCTGCCGGCTGCGCGCGCCCTCCTCCTCGCCGACGCCGTAGCCCGGGAACCCGGTGCCGGTGAAGGCGTCCTCGTCCCAGCCGCCGTCGTCGCGCTGCGTGGCCTGGAGGTAGCTCGCCGCGCGCCGGGCGGCCGATGACTCGGCGCGGCCGGCCGCGACCAGCGCGAGCAGCGCCCAGCCGGTCTGCGACGCCGAGCTCGGGCCCCGGCCACGCGCGGCGCGATCGACGTACGACTCGCAGCCCTCGCCGAAGCCACCGTCGGCGTTCTGGTGCTCGACCAGCCAGCGGACCGCGCGGCGCACCGCGACGCTGTCCATCGGCTCGCCGATCGCCGCCAGCGCGGGCAGCACGGCGCCGGTGCCGTAGACGTGGTTGACGCCCCAGCGACCGAACCACGAGCCCTCGGGCTCCTGCTGGTCGTAGAGGTAGGCCAGCGCCTTCTTGACGGCCGGATGGCTCGCCGTGAACCCGAGCTCGCCGAGCATCTCGATCACGTGCGCGGTCACGTCCGCGCTCGGCGGATCGATCATCTCGCCGAAGTCGGCGAACGGGATCATCGCCGGCAGCCGCGAGGTGTTGTCCTTGTCGAACGCCGCCCAGCCGCCGCTGGTGCACTGCATCGCCAGCACCCAGTTGAGGGCGCGCTCGCGCAGCGCCGGGTCGAGCACGCCGGCCTTATGCAGGCCGAACAGCACCAGCGCGGTGTCGTCGACATCGGGGTACAGGTCGTTCTCGAACTCGAAGGCCCAGCCGCTCGGCGCGACGCCGGGCACCCAGACGCACCAGTCGCCCGGGACCTTGACCTCTTCCTTGACCAGCCAGCGCGCCGAGCGCTGGACCTCGTCGGACCGGGGGTCGACGCCGGACTCGAGCAGCGCGACCAGGCCGAGCGCGGTGTCCCAGACCGGCGACAGGCAGGCCTGGATCCGCAGGCTGCCGTCGGGGTGGCGGACCATCCACTTGTCGTGCATGCCATCGAGGCCCCGCTTGACGACCGGGTGATCGTTGCCGTAGCCCAGGGTCGACAGCGCCATCAGCGAGTAGACCCACGGCGGCTGGATCCCGCCCCAGCTACCGTCGGCCTCCTGGTGATCGAGCACCCACTGCTCGGCGACCTGGCGCGCGCGCTGGCGCAGCGGATGCCACGGCAGCTTGTGGTACGCGCGCATCAGCTTGTCGAAGCCGAAGAACACCCGGTCGATCCAGTCGCGCGCCGGGAGCGGCACCGGCCCGCCGAGCCGCAGCTCGGCCAGGCTCGCCGACGGCGGCACCGGCCGCACCGGCCGATCGTTCATCACGATCAGCAGCGGCACGATCGTCGCGCGCGCCCACGACGCGAAGCGATAGATGCTGATCGGCGCCCTGTCCGGCACCAGCATCAGCTCGATCGGCATCGTCGGCAGATCGTCCCAGCTCCACTCGCCGATCAGCGACAGCCAGATCCGCGTGAACACGCGCGACCGGGCGATGCCGCCCCGGGCGAGGATGAACTGCTTGGCGCGCTCGAGGTGCGGACCGGCGTCGCCCGCGAGCTTGAGCGCGGCGTAGCACTCGATCGTCGTCGACAGATCGCCGGGCGCGCCCTGGTAGAGCGCCCAGCTGCCGTCGGCGCGCTGGTAGCTGCGGATGTCCTGACCGACCTTGCGCCAGACCTCCGGATCGCCGGCGCCGAGGAAGTGCGTCATCAGCACGTACTCGGCGTCCATCGTCGCGTTGGACTCGAGCTCGGCCCACCAGAAGCCCTCGGCGTCCTGGGTCCGGCGAAACCAGCCCTGCGAGAGCTCGACGACGCTGTCGACGTGCCGGTCTTCGCTGGCCGGATCGACGTTATCGACTTCAGGCTCGACCATGCGCCACGCTCCTCTCCGGCTGGTGCACGGCCGGCTGATGGAACCAGCGCACCGCCTTCTCGAGGGCGGTGCGAACCGGCGTCTGCGGCATCCCGAGCTCGCGCACCGCCTTGGCGGCGCTGGCGAATAGGATCTCGTGCGCCGTCTTCACGCCCTCGAGCGGGATGCGGTTCCGGCCGATCAGCCGGCCCGACATCGCCAGGCCGAGCGCGACCGCGTACGGAATGCGGACGCGCGGCGCCTTGCGGCCCGAGATCTGGGCGAGCAGCTCGAGCAGCTCGCGCATCATGAGGTTCGCGTTACCCAGGATGTAGCGCTGGCCGCGCTGGCCGCGCTCGTGCGCGAGCCAGTGGCCCTCGGCGACGTCGTCGATGTCGACGACGTTCATCCCGGTGTCGAGGTAGGCGGGGATCCGGCCCTCGAGGAAGTCGCGGATCACCTGGCCGGTGGGCGTCGGCTTGATGTCGCCCGCGCCGACCGGGAACGTCGGGTTGACGATGACGGCGTCGAGGCCGCGCTTGATCGCCTCCTTGACGACCAGCTCGGCCTCCCACTTGCTCTCCTTATACGGGCCCGGCGCGACCCCGGTCGCCTCCTGGCGCTCGTCGGGGACCACACCGTTGCGCATGCCGCCGACCGTCGAGATGCTCGAGGTGTGGACCAGCCGGGCCCCGACCTCGCGCGCGGCCGTGACGACGTGCAAGGTTCCGTCGACGTTGGCCGCGTGGAGCTCGGCGGCCGACGCCGAGAACGAGTACATGCCGCCGACGTGGAAGATCGCGTCACAGCCCTCGGCCGCGGCGCGCACGGCCTTGGCGTCGCGCAGGTCACCGGCGAACGCTTCGATCGCGCCCGGCTGCGCCACGTTGGCCACCGTGCCCGGGCGCAGCAGGGCACGGACCTGCACGCCCTTTTGGATCAGGGTATTGGCGACCGCGCCGCCGATGAACCCGCTCGCGCCGGTGACCAGCGCCTTCACGACCGGGCCTCCACCTGCCCTGCCGGCGCGCCGGCGTGCATGACGTCATGGACCGCCGGGGCGAGCCGGCGCAGCGCCGCCTCGAGCGCCTGGCCGGCGGTGCGCGCCTGCTGGCCGAGCTGGACCAGCTGCTTGATCGCGCGCGGGCCGCGCAGCGCGTGGCGCAGCGCCGGCACGACGTAGCTCTCGTGCTGCTCGCGGGTGAACTCCGGCAGATCGGTATCGACCGAGTCGATGACGACGCGGAACGCGAGCCACGGGATGCCGGCCTTGGCGGCGGCGTTGGCCGCGGCCCAGCTCTCGAGGTCGATCGCGAGCCGGCCCGGCGCAGCGAGCGCGCGCTTGTCCTGCGCGGTGACCGCGACCTCGGTCCCGCACCACAGCTCGCCCTCGGCCAGCGCGCCGCCGGCGCCGCCGAGCGCCGCGCGGGCGCCGGTCAGCACGCGCGGATCGGGGGCGAGCGAATCGCCCGCCTCGTCCCGCACCGACGACGCCAGCACGACATCGCCCGGCGCGAGCACGGCGTCGAGCCCGCCGGCGAGGCCGCAGCTGATCACCAGGTGCGGCCGCTCGGCCTCGACCGCCTTGGCGGCGCCCATGCCGCCCATGCCGACGGCGATCGCGACCGCGCTGGTGTCACCCAGCCGGCCGCGCGCGATGTTGCCGCGCACCTTCGCGCCGAGGACCTTGGCCACGACGCGCAGCTCGGTCGGCAGCGCGACCAGGATCAGCACGGAGTGCTCTTCCCACTCGCCCCACTTCGACGTCTCCGCCGCCTCGAGCGAGCCCAGGGTCGAGATCCGCCGCTCCCAGATCTTCTGGGCCTTGGCCGCGGTGTCCTCGCCGGTCAGCTCGATGGTGAGGATGTCGGCGACCGGCACGACGATCCGGTTGGTCCCCGCCTCGTCAAACAGCTCGATCTGCGACGGCGTCCGGTCGTAGATGAAGCCGACCAGCTTCGAGCCATCGCGCTTCGACACGGTGACATAGCCGCGATAGTCGAACGCCTGGTCGATGAGGCCCCGGAGCGCGGGGTCCGCGGTCTGGGTGCTCTGGGAGCTCATAGATGCCCCGTCACCATCGCCGCGACGGTGGCGCCCATCGCGCGCGCGGAGCCGAAGGTCGCGTTGACCGCGCTCGGCTCGAAGCCGCAGTGGACCATGCAGTCCTGGCACTGCGGGTTCTTGCTCGCGCGGCCGTACTTCGACCACTCGGTGTCATCGATCAGCTCGCGGAACGTCTTCACGTAGCCGTCCTGCAGCAGGTAGCACGGGCGCTGCCAGCCGAAGATGTTGTACGTCGGGTTGCCCCACGGCGTGCACTCGAAGTCGCGCTTGCCCATCAGGAACTGCAGGAACAGCGGCGACTGGTTGAACCGCCAGCTCTTGTGCGGCGACTCGAGCATCTGCGAGAACAGCCGCTGCGAGCGCTCGCGGCGCAGGAAGTGCTCCTGGTCGGGCGCCTTCTGGTACGAGTAGCCCGGCGAGATCATCATGCCCTCGACGCCGAGGGCCATCATGTCGTCGAAGAACCCGCGCATGTGCTCGGGGTTCGCGCCCTCGAACAGCGTGGTGTTCGTGGTGACGCGGAACCCGCGGCGCACGGCTTCCTTGATCGCATCGACCGCGATGTCGTAGACGCCATCGCGGCACACCGACAGGTTGTGCTCGGCGCGCGGCCCGTCCATGTGGACGCTGAAGCTCAGGTGCTTGTCCGGCTCGAACAGATCGAGCTTCTCCTTGAGCACCAGCGCGTTGGTGCACAGGTAGATGTAGCGGCCGCGATCGATCAAGCCGCGCACGATCTCGGGCATCTGGGGATGCAGCAGCGGCTCGCCACCGGCGATGCTGACCATGGGCGCCCCGCACTCGTCGGACGCGTTGAGGCACGCCTCGACCGACAGGTTCTTGCGCAGCAGCGACGACGGGTACTGAATTTTTCCGCAGCCGGTGCACGACAGGTTGCAACGGAACAGCGGCTCGAGCATCAGCACGAGCGGGTAGCGTTCGACACGGTTCAAGCGCTGCGTCATCACGTAACGCGCGACCGTGTACATCTGGCCGACTGGTATCCCCATTAGGCGTTCCTTCCTAGGCGTTCCGTACGGTTGACGGAGTTATTAGCGCCCTGGTGCTCCTGCGCCAACATCAGGACTTACTCAAATGATGAAGTATTTTTCACCGCGGTAGATCCGCGGGATGGTGTACGCCGCGGCGACACACCTGTCGGATCTCAATACGGGTATCCGATCTCGACGTAGACCTTCACGCCTTCGCTGCCGGTCGCGATGTCGACCCGCCCGACGGTGCTCGGATGAACGAACGCGCGTAGGCCCACGCCGACCGCGGTGGCCGGGTGCGACAGCGCGTGGTCGACGGTGTTGAACACCTGACCTGCCGTGACGAACGGATCGAGCCGGAGGTCGGCGATGACGCCGAACAGGCGTAGCTGCGCGACGCGGATGCGTTGCTCTGCTTCCACGGTCCATGCCTGACGGTCGATAAACCGCCCTTCGTCATACCCGCGCAAGAGGAACGAGCCACCAAGCTGGCTCTGCAGATAAAACGGTACGTTCGACGAGGAGACCGCGCTCCATTCCGCACGTCCGGCGCCCGACAGCCACGACAGCTCTGGCAAGACCCCGCGCGCTTCTGCCCCACCGCGATAGAAGCTAGGCGAGCCGGACACACCCTCGACGATCTCGCTATTGAGCGCGAGCCGGACGCCGCGCTCGGCGAAGTCGCGGCCGACGCGATCATCGTAGCGCAGATCGATGCCCTGCCAGGCCACCGTCGAGCCCCCCATGCCCGGCGCGGTCGAGAACACCTCCGGTGCGAGCGGCAACCCGGGCACGCCGCGATCCTCGATCGCGTCGCGCTCGATGCCGGCGGTGATCCCGAAGTTGATGTGGTTGCCGAGGTTCCAGCCGTGGCGCTCGCTCGCCAGCTCGCGCTGCAGCGTGTACGTGGTCTCCGCCGACGCCGGCGTATCGAAGCCCAGGCCGTAGAACCGCACGAACGCGGTGCGGACCATCCGCACCATCGCCTCGTCGGTCTGGCTGCCGTCGCCGATCGGCAGCCGCTGCCACAGCGCGAGCAGGTTGTAGTTGATCCGCGTGCTCGCCGAGCCGACCAGCGTGAACGTGGTGTCCGGGTCGACGTAGTCGTAGAGCCGGACCGTGCCGGTGTAATGGATGACGGAGTTGTACGTGACGCTCGGCGCGAGGATCCACATCGTCCGCTGATCCGTCGGGCAGACGTGGAGGAACACCGGCATCACGCCCCAGGTATTGCCCTCGTTCGGCGAGGTCGACCACACCGGGATCGGAAAGAACTTGGTCGACGGATCCGCCTTGCAGCCGTCCGCGCGCGCCGGGGCGGCCCATCGCAGCGCGAGCCCCAGGGCCAGGCCGAGGGCGAGACGATATCCAAGACGGTGCTCCATGCGTTCCCGGCGGCGCCCGAGCCTCAGAGACCCGCGGTCTTCTCGACGCCGGCCTTGGCGTCCGCGACGGTCTTTGCCGCGGCGACGTCGCCCGCTGCGTTTGCCGACGTGGCGAGCGCCAGCGCCCGCGTAGAGGCCACGTGGGCCTCAGCGCGGGCGTTATTGGCGGCGAGCGCCTCGCCCAGCGCGAGCTGGTTGTCTGCCTGGTCGGGGAACCGCTGGACCGCGGCCCTCGCCTCGTCGAGGCCGGCCTCGGGATCGCCGGGCCCGACCGGCCACGACGGCGCGCGCAGCAACACCATGGCCAGGACGCGATGCGGCCCGCCGGACTCGAGGTCGGGCTTGCCGGCGATCGCCTTGTGCAGCAGGTCGACGATGTGGCCGAGCGCGTCCTTGCCGGTCGAGGTCTTCTCGCGCGCCTGCTGGCCCAGCGCGATCGCCAGCCGGTAGTCGCACTCGACGTTCTGCGGCTGGCGCCGCTGGCAGTGCTGGCCGAGCTCGACCTCCTTCACGGCGAGCTCCTCCTTGTTCACGCCGCGCTCGTGC